>JAYTJI010000236.1:0-18165 GCA_043731245.1 Methylococcaceae bacterium
CTCCATCATTTCTTCTGAATTTTTGTAAATCTTCGATTCATTATTTTGCCTGTAAGGCTCTATTTATATGGTCTTCAGCGTTTCCGTTCAGGCACTATATAGCTATTTACATGTTTTAGAGGGGCAATATAGCCGTACGCAGATTAACAGCTGCGGAAAAGGCGTGCGAGGCTATGAAATAAAGTATTCTATTTCGGAGTCAAAACTCACGAGTTTTGACTCCGAAGATATAAATAAATCGATGGGTTAAAAAATAGTGTATTGGTAATTTTTGAATAATTTCACAGTCTCGGAATAAAGACTGTCGGCGGGTTTGTTCAAGTCCTAGTTCAGCCGACAAGACAAGTGATTCATGTGAAAGCGTTAGCTTGAAGATTGATTGTTATCAACAATTACTTTTAGTTTTTGGCCGGGACGAAGGCCTTTAACCAGTGTCGCAGCGTTGGATTTACGTAAGTCAGCAACGGAAATATTAAATTTTCTGGAAATTTGTGTCAGTGAGTCGCCTTTGCCAACGGTGTAACTAATCAGGCGGATTGAAGGCGATGCGCTGGCAAGTTGCGGATTAATACTCTTGATGGTTAGTTTTCTGCCTGGAATTAATGCTGTTTTTAATGAGATATTGTTCCAATTAGCGACGTCTTTAGGGGCAACAGAAAAACGTTGGGAAATATTAAAGAAAGTATCACCTTTTTTGATCGCATAGACTTGTGCATTTGCAGATTTGTTTTTAGCAGCTCTGGCTAGCAACGGAATGTTGTGTGATGTTATTTTTGCAGGTGTTTGTAAACGCACTTCTGAACGGACGGAGCTGTTGGCTAAATAGGTAGTTCGGCGGATAGGTATTATCGGTGCAGTTTTTCTGTTGACGAAAGATGCCAGATTCTCAACTGGTTTAGCTTTGTATTGAGTGAGGATTGTTCTGTCTACATCCTCGCTAATGGGTAACTCTTTTTCTAGGTACTTTTCTTGCGGATAAATCTCAGCTATTTGCTCTTCAACAGGCTGTCTCATGGCTACTCTTTCTGAGTAGGGAAGCATAGCCAGATTTCTTTTGAATGCTTGTGCTTGCGCAACAGGAACTAATAAGCGATGCGGGCCTTCCGGTGCTGTGCTGGAACGGCTAAAGCCTGGATTTAATTTTAAAAACTTATGTAAGGGTGTGTTTGCCAATTGTGCCGCTTTGTCCAAATCCAAAGGGGATTTAATGTCGATAACTTCAAAGTAAGGTCTATTCGGAATGTGTTGTAAATGAACATTGTATTCGTCAGCATTGGCAAATATTTTAGCTATGGCCAGTAATCGGGGCACATAGCTTTCGGTTTCTTGTGGGAGATTTAATGACCAGTAATCAGTGGGCAAGTTGAGATATTCATTTCTGTCGATAGATTTTTGTACTCTGCCTTTACCGCAATTATAGGAAGCAAGCGCAAGCAACCAATCGCCATCAAAATTTTCACTTAATTGTTTTAGATAAGAAGTTGCGGCTTTTGTTGATGCGTAGACATCGCGGCGACCGTCGTACCAGCGGTTTTGTTCAAGGCCAAATTCTTTGCCTGTAGACGGTATAAACTGCCAAAGCCCTGAAGCGTCAGCTTTTGAATAGGCATCGGGTACAAAAGCGCTTTCAACAACCGGTAACAAAGCGAGTTCGCCCGGAATGTTTTTGGCTTCTACTTCATCGAGAATATGGTGTAGATAGGGCTCGGCACGTTGCTGAATTATAGCAAGGGAAGCGGGGTGGTCTAAGTACCAGTATAGCTCGCGGTCTATGCGTGAGTTTTTAATGTCGGGTAATGAATACAATGACAATAGCCGTTCCCAAACGGTGTTTTTGTGCGTTGATGCAGTTTTGAACTTATGTTTGTGGATTGCACGGTAAGGATGGAAAACAGGGTCGTCGTTATTTTGACTGGATCTAATGGGCGCTTGATCATTAATGCTCAGAGGCTCTTTTGGTGCATCCGAACAGCCGACAGCAATTAATGATATTGAAATTAATAAAAAATTAACTGGTCTGTTAAAGTTAGCACGCATGATCTTTAAGCCTAAGTTATAGTTATTTTGATTTAATTATATCATGACATATAAGTCAATGATATAAAACAGATGCTTTTAAAAGGATCAATTATTGCAGGGTTTGTCAGGTAGTAGGCAGACAAAAAAAATGCGGCTGATTAGGCCGCATTAAGAGAGGGATATAAGGCTCTGATTTCCGAGGAGGAAGTTTGCATCTCAAGAGTTGTACATATAATAGCTGTAAAGATTAACGGATGGAATGTGGCATATTGTCGCGGGCTCAGGAAAAAACAGCAGACAAAAAATGCGGAAAATTTAGGACTCATCCAAGTTTAAGCATAAATATGAAGATACCGGAATTCAGACGGAAATTGTAAGATGAAAAGGATGTGTTTTTGCGGGCTGCCTTATAGATCCATAGCTTACTAATTTGAATTAGACTAAACCGGGTTTCCGCATCCGCTTATCAGTTGTCAACTTTAATTAGTACACAGGTATTTCTAATGCCAGTTGGTATATTTCGTGCCAAAATATGGCTTACCTTAAGTGTTGATTCGAGAATCTATGAAAATTGCTATTTTATCCCGGAACTCTAAACTCTATTCAACCGCTCGCTTGGTTGAAGCCGCCCAGGCACGCGGACATGAAGTAAGGGTTTTGGATGTATTGCGTTGCTATATGAATATTACGTCGCATAATCCATCGATTCATTATCGGGGAGAAGACTTAACCGGATTTGATGCCGTTATTCCTCGAATTGGCGCTTCAGTGACATTTTACGGTACTGCGGTGCTTCGGCAATTTGAAATGATGAATGTCTTTCCACTCAATGAATCGGTGGCCATATCACGATCAAGGGATAAATTACGGTCGGTTCAGTTACTGGCTAGAAAGGGCATAGGCTTGCCGGTGACCGGATTTGCTAATAACCCGGATGATATTGAAGATTTAATTTCTCAAGTCGGTGGTGCGCCCTTGGTGATTAAACTATTGCAAGGCACGCAAGGAATCGGTGTAGTATTGGCGGAAACTCATAATGCCGCTGAAAGTGTAATTCAAGCTTTTATGGGGTTAAATGCCAATATTATGGTGCAGGAGTTTATTAAGGAAGCGGGCGGTAGTGACATTCGATGCTTCGTGATCGGTGATAAAGTGGTCGCGGCGATGAAGCGACAGGCTTCGGAAGGCGAATTCCGTTCCAATCTTCATCGTGGCGGTTCAGCCACTTTAATACGCTTGACCCCTGAAGAACGTTCCACGGCGGTTCGCGCAGCACGAATAATGGGGTTGAATGTCTGCGGTGTTGATATGCTACGTTCCAATCATGGCCCCGTTATCATGGAAGTCAACTCATCCCCCGGCCTAAAAGGTATTGAGGCGGCCAGTGAAAAGGATATCGCCGATTTAATTATTCAGTTTATTGAAAAACGTTTTGAGACCATGGAAACGGCAAAAGATAAATCCCCTACCCGTACCCGTACCCGAGGTAAAGGCTAGTTTTCTGTATTGGAATCTGGCTATTAATAATCATACTTATGGGCATCGGCAATCCCAAAAATATGCGCCACGATTGAGATACCCACCCCATGCTTTTATTTACAGCACAGGCATGACTAAGGCGATAACCACAATAAAAAGTAATATCGCCTTTTAATCAGCCTTCAAAAAGCCTGCACATTCGTCCGCTTGCCGCGATGGTCGTGTGTTTTCTGCGTCTCGCCAATTCATTACCTAAAGTTGCACAACTTAATAACGCTTTAGTTCTGAGGTGTGAGTGAGTAGAATGCTTAGTTTATTATGTAATATTAATATAGGAACTGATAATGAAAAAAATAAATCTAGCCGCTGTATTATTGGGATTGTCTGTACTTGGAAACACCGTTTATGCCGATGTAACATTGAAAGCTAAAGAAGAAGTACAAGGCACCTGGAAACTGCAATCAACTAAAAACTCTTTAACGGATAAACAAACTATCGACAGAGAAGACACCTGGGTATTTAAAGATGGCAAAGTAACAATTTTACACATTCCTCGCGAAGGAACTTATTACGACCAACCACCCGTAGCTTACGATATAGAAGACGGTAAATTAAAAGTTGCGATTATCGGTAGTAGTCGTTTTGACCTGTTTACAGTGGTAGAAAAAGACGAAAAAAATATGACTTTAAAAGGAAAATATGGCGGCTATTACTATTTTAATAAAAAGTAATTCCTCCCAATTGAATTTATCAGGGGGTCAAAAAATCTTACTTATCTGTCGTCAAACGAACGACTGAAACTGAAGTTATCTATGCTCCAGTAGCAACTTGACTTTTTGTGCTGCCTGCTCGCAATCAATAGCAGATTTCTCAACGCGGCGGCGCAAAAAAAGCCCAATATTTAAACCATCAATATCCCGGGAAGCATATTCATTAAGCGGTCCACAAGCCTCTTGCATATGCTGCTCGGCCTGTGATAAAGCTTCATGGTTCCCTGTGTCATCAGTTTCCAGTAACAACATAATCTCGCTAGTCATGCTATTTTGCAATCGAAACACACCTTCCACATAATGCGTAAAGTCTTCCCTTGACTGGCCATTTGCACCATAGCCTCCCAAAATAGGCACAGTACACGCTGATAACAGTAGCGCAGTAGACATCAGCATAAAGCTTGAAGAACTAGCCCAACTTATATTCCATTTTGTCATTTGACTCCTGCTCAAAGCTTGTAAATTGAACGGCTAATATACTATAAATATAGCTTTTTCGGGTACGAAAAAAGCCCTAACCCAGTAATAATGTATCGTTGCATATCCATAAAACGGCCCCCTGTTTTTTGTATTATCGAAGCATTGTTGGGTGTATACTCCAGCGGCATTATATCTATTAAATTCAGTAAATACGGGGCCAAACTGATGACTGAAAAGACAGCAAGCAAATACCTGATCAACCTTGAAAAACACTTCGCTAATGACAACCCGGTATTACTCAAAGCAGCAAGAGTCTTTCATGAACTTGATCAAATTGAATACGATCTTGGGCTCATCGAAATGGATGAAACGACCGCCTGTAGAAATTCATGGTGGCCAATAATCAGTTTGATTGGGGGCAATTCAACGGCTAAATCCAGATTTATTAACAGCTACCTGGGAGCGCAAACACTGCTTTCGGGTATTCAAGCGTCCAGCCATAAATTTACTGTTATATTACAGAACAGCCAAGCCAACGCCGCTACTTTACCGGGCACAGCGCTGGACGTTGATCATCGTTACCCGTTTTATCAAATCAGCAGGAAAATTGAGCAGCTGCAAAAAGGTGAAGGTAATCGCATTAATTCTTATCTGGAATTAAAAACCATCAACAGCGAGCGTCTAAAAGGTAAGCTATTCATTGATTCGCCCAATATGAGTGCAGTGCCAACCAATCCGATTAACTCAATGCTGACAAAGCATATTGTTGAAAATTCTGATCTGATTTTAGTTTTCACCGATGTATTTGAGTCTGCATCGCCAATGCTCGATGAATTAATACAGCATATTACCGATTATCAAGACACCAATAAATTCATTTACCTGATAGACGAGCCTTTAGCAGCGCTCAATCCCTCAAAATCCAATGACATTATTGCTTCCTGGCAAAGAAAGTTATCAGCAATGGGCCTGAATACCGGGCAATTTATTATCGTACCAAATCAGCAAAACAGCATTAATCCACTAAGCAAATTTGATTTTTCAGAAATAGACCAGCGTATGGCTAATGTTGCCTATGATCGATCCTATCGCGTTCTGGACTCGTTGGAAAAAGGCATGCGCGAGCTAGAAAACTTGGTGATCCCAGAAGTGAAAAAAGGCATTGCGCTGTGGAAAGAGCGTGTCAATATGTCCACTCTGATTGTGCTTTGCTTTATTGCTACCCTGGCGGTTTTTGCTGAAATAAATATGGGTATTTTAGAGCTTTTAATAGACCCGGTCATTGGGCCGATAGTGCTTGTCATTCTAGTGGCGATAATGGTGCCCATACATCTGCTTATCAGCAAGCTACAAGCAAAGTTAATTATCAAGAAGCTGAATGAAAGGCAAAAAGAATTACATTTAATGGAAAATCTGGCCAACCTTTTCGAGAAGAACCTAACTTTTTCACGCATGTTGCTGCCCATTACCGAGCCGGCTGGCTGGAATAAAAAAATTAAAACCCGCTTGAATCAGTTAACCGATAAAACCAAAGAATTGGTGCAATCATTAAATGATAACTTTGGCTCGTATGATGAACAAATCTACGCCAACGACAAAGAACAGTCCCATACCAGCTATCTGGATTTATCGAAACTGTAAAGAATAACCTCAGGATATTAAAAGAACTTATAGTCGTTATAACCCGTATGACTAAACTGAACATACTATGTCAACTGTTGAAATTCTAAGACAATATTTGCCTTTGTGCTGGTTTCAGCACAACCCGCTAGGGTTAACAAGATCAATGGGTTTTTTTAAACAAAACTTATTGTTCTATTTTATTGTTGAGTATTTTATGCAAGCGAACATGACCGATGACCCGTTCGAATCATTTACTGAGGTCAGCATAGAAATACTGATAACGCTGATGTTTATAGGTTTTATACTACATCTAAACAAAACGTTATATGCGTACATACAAGTAACCACAGCCATTTTGTTTTGCGCAAATATAGTATCCCTTTTCGTCATCCCCATTTTAATATGGCTAACCGTCACGGAAGATCTTTTAAGCTATTACAGTTTAGGGATGTTGTTCATATGGGAGTTTACGTTGATAGCCTATATTTTTAGAAAAGTCATTTCTATCAATATTGCCGCCAGCTTAGCCTTATCAGCACTCTATTTTACAGTGGCTTATTTAGGCGCGTTTGCCATAGGACAAATGTTGATTTAAGGCTTTGAATTATCTTCGGTTCTGTCAAAGTGTAATGAAACAAGGGTTCTAATAAATGGACTATAACTTCAACCTGAAGCTAACTACACGTTGGTGCTGTTGAAGCTAAAGCTAATATTTTTACAATTAACCCAGGCCACTGTCTGGAACCAAACAAATACCATCATGAACAAGCTTATTGCATTATTGTTACTCATTTATGCCACTTCGTTATTTGCCGCAGGGCCTGAGACGGTCGCATTTTCCAACCGCTCGCTTTGGCCTGAAACCATAGCCTCACAGTCTGCTTTTGATGAGGCGTCCCGCGCCGAGATGTTGGTCTTTGCAACAGCCTTGTCCGAAGTCGCCACGCAAGACGCCGCCAGCCTAAAAGCGAAACTCCATATCAAAAAAGCCAATCTTGCCTCAGTGGCGCGGATACGAAATAAATTGGCTGCACATCTACTGGAAAACTGGCGGGCGGCTGCAAAATCCTGCGCTCAAAGCGATGTATTTTGCCCAAAAATCAATACCGCCCAAGATATGGTTGCAGCGGGCAAGGAATTGGCTGACGAACTGCCAGAATCCTATCGCGCTTGGCACAGCAACACCACTTTGTTCCACAAAAACTATGCCAACGAGCTGATTCGCTTAGCAGCCTTGTTTCCGGCGGTCACCAGCGAAATCGACACTTTCTCCGCCAAAGAACGCGATGGTTTTGAATTGCCGGATCGGCAGTTTTTGTTGACTTTTGATGACGGCCCCACCAACAAGAACGGTAGCACGGACACACTGTTGTCTTTGCTGAACCAAGCCGATCTTCATGCTTCGTTTTATATGTTGGGCGAGCGGTTGCAAGCGCGGCTAAAACAAAATGATCCGCCCGTCTTAGCGAAGCTCTTTCAAGGCCAATGTGCCGCATTGCACGGTTGGGAGCATCAATCCCATGCCAAATGGACAAAGTGGCAAGAGTCCATAACGAAAACCATGGATCTCGCCAAAGCCACTTTTCCAAAACAATATAGCCCTTGGTTTCGTCCGCCTTATGGCCAACGCAAACCAGATAGCGGGGAGTTTTTCAAAAAACAGGGCCTACAAGTGGCGTTGTGGAATATTGATTCGCAAGATTGGAATAATCATGTCAGTGGTGATGATGCCGCGCAACGGGTATTTACTTTGATGCTGTTGTGGCGGCACGGCGTGGTTCTGTTCCATGATGTCCACCCTAAGGCGCTAGTTGCTGTGCCTTGGCTGCTTAAGCATACCAGCGGCACTGGCGTAAGCTGGAAAGATTGTCAAACCTATTAATTCCAATCATTCACAAAAAACTAAAGGAGTTTCCTGCCATGCGCACCACCTTATTGCCCCTTGTTGCTGGAATAACGCTTGCGCTGTCTCCCTGTCACTCGTTTTCGGAAACACGAGTCCAAGTGAATGCCAATGCCAACCAATTTCCCTACATAACAGTGCGCTTACGAATCGCCGACAGTAAAACCGGCAAAAATGTCGCCGATCTTAGCCAAGACAAATTGCTGGTTTCAGAAGACTTGTCCAAGGTAGGCATCGAAAATTTCAAGATTCCCTCAAGCAGCGACAGCAAAAATCCTAATGTAGATGTGATGTTTGTATTTGACCAAACCGGCAGCATGTCAGAGGAAATTGCCGCACTGCTACAAAAAACCCGCAAATTTGCCGACACGATTGCTCAAAGCGGCATAAATTTTCGTCTGGGCTTATTAAGCTTCTCAGACAAGACTGAAAAGACTTTTGAATATACCGCCGACGTTGAGCAGTTCAAGAAAAATGTCTCTACATTGACGGCTACCGGCGGCGATGATGAACCTGAAAACCAGCTTGATGCCCTGACTGATGCCGCAAAAATAGCCGCGCGGCCTGATGCCAAGCGCATTTTTATCCTGGTTACCGACGCTTCTTATCATTTTCAGGATGCCATTACCAAGCAGCGGCCTGAAAACGTCATCAAGGCCTTGAAAGAACAAGGTGTCCAGTTACATGCGGTGGGGCCTGAACTGGATTCGTACAAAAAGATGAGCCAGGAGTTAGCGGGCAATTTTTATGATAAGGACAGCGACGATTTTTCCAGCATAGTGAACACTATTGGCGGCGAAATATCCGCAAATTACGAGTTTTCCTACCGTTCGCCACGCATGTTAAGCGACGGTACCCGCCGGGCTGTACGGGTCGCCTTACAGGGCGAAGCGGGTACGGACGCCGCGCAATATGTTGCGCCTTGGTTCACCACCGCCAGCTCACGCCAAGAGGCAAGTCGAGGCGATGAAAGCCCGTATGCGCCGCATAAGGTTCTGGATGGCGATCCAGCCACTGCCTGGTTTCCCAGCGAAGTAGGCCTGGCAGACAATGAATGGCTACACTTCACCTTACCTATCGAACGTACCATCAGTCAAGTCACGGTTAAAGCAGCGCCAGGACAGGCTTTTGGTGACAAAACCAATGTCACTTTGTCCGTTGACGGTGGAGCAAATCTGAGCGGAAAAATCGACAAAGACAGCTCTTTGCTGACATTTACCCTGGACAAACCGGTGCCAGTCAAACAACTGCACTTTGATTTGCATGTTGCAGCAGGCAGCCGCCTCGGCATTGCTGACATTGACGCGTTCATGTCTGACGGCAAGTTGATTCCTGAAATTGAAATGCACCATGTCACTGTCTCAAAAAGGGACTCGGCCAAGGACATAAACGCGCGTGGCGAGAAAGCGTACCATGCGAATAAAATCGCCGACTCTGTCGCCTTGTATTTATCGGCCATAGCCTCAGACGCAGAATTTGCCCAGGCCTACAGCAATCTTGGCTTAAGCTATTGGAAATTGAAAAAATACCCCGAAAGTGTAGCGGCTAACCGCTCAGCTATCGCACTGGGTAAACAGCAGGGCAACTTGCCGGTGATGGCCAGCTCCTATTACAACATCGCCAAAACATTTGAGGAGCAGAAGGAGTTCAAACAAGCACTAATGAACTTCTGGTGGGCCAATCAAACCACACCAAAACCGATTTATGAGAAAGCGATAAAACGCATGAATTTGCTGATTGCCAAGGATACTGAATAGTGCCCAATTATCTGACCCTGTTTTTTTGTGTCGGGGGGCATGCTTGAAGCATTAATCTCTTTTATGTTTGATTTTTTGTTTTATCGGATGGGTATTTCAATCTTAAGAATTATCGGACTTGGTAGGCTTTATAATAAAAAAACGGAAACCCCTTTTTAATAGCATTATTGGGTGCTATATGCACAATTAGCCCGATTATGTTTTTGATAGTTATCTCTCGTTTTCTTGGGATAAGTGGAGTTAAATAATTATTCCAAATGAATTCGCCGATGGGAGCCTAAACTTGCAATGCAATATAGCGCAATTAGCGGCTAATCTGAAATCTGACGGTAGTATTGAAAAAAATGACGCGTCCGAGGCAACGCTTGTAGGTGAGGGTTGTGTTTTATGGAAAAGTTGCATCTCCCGCCTGCGCCGTTGTGTGCTTTCGTCCTTGAACCGGAAGTTCAAGTGGGGACGGTAACCGCTTCATCAGGCTTCCCGTATAAAACGGGCATGCACACCAGTAACGGAATTCGCCCCCGGGGTAAATACAGGTTCAGGAAACACCCAGCACACTCTCGAACGCCGCAGGAGATACAGGGCACATTTTAGCGTGTTTAGGGGTTTTCTAAAACGTTTTCTATTTTATGGCTCATTTTAGTCAGGCACTCATTCAATCTTTGGTTCAGCAGGGTATTTTGATTTTTCATCAACTGTAGCTCGTGGGCTAAATTAAGTGCGGCCATGACTGCAATTCTGTCAGGGCCGATTATTTTTCCGGAGTCGCGCATTTTGCGCATTTGCACATCGAGTTGAAGAGCACAATGAATAAGATCGTCCTGTTCTTCAGGATCGCAGGCAATTCGGTATTCTTTGCCCATAATGGTAAGAGATACTGGCTGGGCTTTCATATTCATGAGCCGTGCTCCATTGTTTTTAGTCGGGTAATCATTGCTTCTACTCGGGTTTTGGCTAACGTGGTTTTTTCCAGTAATTGAGCTTTTTCTTGGGCCAGCGTTTCTTGTTTAATCTTCAAAGAACGGTTTTCATTTTTCATAGTCTGGTATTTGTCGACCAATTGATCCAGTTTGTCTTCAAAGTCTTTTAATTCTAAGGGTAGATGTGTTTCTGTCATAGTGGTAACTAAGGTGTGCAAATAATCAGGTGTTTCAAGAGTTTTTCGGAAGCAATGGCAGACTTTAATTACGCAGAATCGGGCGCTCAGCGGGTTAATGTGAACAATTTTTATCCGAGTTAATTATCAATGGTAGCATAAGCACTATTTTTATTTTAGTGATAGTGAATATTATGGCTTATAACGCGTGTAACGCAATAATTGTAGAAACCGATGCCGAGCTATCGGCGGCTGAAGCGCATGGCATGGCTACCGGTATGCTATGCGTCGACGAACAGGCAGAGAGTACCTCTTGGTTAGTTGAGCTGCTGGAGGATAGTAGCTCGGTGTCTGAAGAAAATAAGAACGTGTTGGTGAGGTTATTTGAGGAGACGCGGCGTTTGCTGGCGAGCGATGAGTTTGAATTTGATTTATTTTTGCCGGAAGATGATGCTTCGTTGGTTGAGCAGGTTGAAGCGTTAAAAAACTGGTGCAGAGGGTTTCTATTTGGCGTGAGTTCAGGCGTATCCGCTGAAAAATTTCCGAAAAGTGCGCGTGAAATATTGAAAGATATTATCGAATTTACCAAACTTGATGCCAATGCAGAGGGCGATGAAGACGAGCGTGCTTATATGGAAATTACTGAATACTTGAGATCGGCGGTATTATTGCTAAGGGATGAGTTGGGTAACAGCAGCGACGAAGAATAACATGAAGCAAAGTGAATTTAAAAAACGCCGCCAGCAATTAATGCAGCGTGTTGGCAAAGGTAATATTGCATTAATAGGCAGTGCTGCAATGCGCACCCGCAACCGGGATGTGGATTATCCATTCCGGCAGGATAGTGATTTTTATTATTTAACCGGCTTTAATGAACCGGATGCTTTGGCGGTGTTTATCCCTGGGCGAGAACAGGGCGAATACATTTTATTTTGCCGCGAATTTGATGAAAAAAAAGCCTTATGGGAAGGCGCACATGCCGGTTTGGAAGGAGCTACCAGACATTATGAAGCGGACGATTCTTTCCCGATTGATGACTTGGATGATATTTTGCCGGGCATGTTGGAAAACAAAACCAGGGTTTTTTACCCGATGGGTCGTGATTCCGAGCTGGATCATAGCTTACTGGAATGGATTAAACATATCCGCAGTCAGTCCAGAACCGGTGTTGTTGCACCCGGCGAGTTGGTTTCCCTGGAGCTTATGCTGCATGAAATGCGCCTGTTTAAAAGCACTGCCGAACTCAAGCTTATGCGCCGTGCCGCAGAGGTTTCGGCAAATGCGCATGTAAAAGCCATGCAAGCTTGCAAACCCGGACTGTACGAATATCAGATAGAATCAGAACTGATTTATCATTTTATTCAAAATGGTTTGCGTGCAGTGGCTTATCCATCGATTGTTGCCGGTGGCAAAAATGCCTGTACTTTGCACTACACTGAAAATGCAGCTAAATTAAACAGCGGTGATTTGCTGCTCATTGATGCCGGGGCTGAGTGTGATCATTATGCTGCCGATATTACGCGGACTTTTCCGGTTTCGGGGTGTTTCAGTGAGCCGCAAAAACAACTTTATCAATTAGTTTTGGATGCCCAGGCAGCGGCACTTGAACAAATAAAACCTGGAATACCCTGGAATCTGGCACATGAGGCTTCGGTTGAAACACTCACCAAAGGATTGGTAGCTTTAGGCTTGCTCAAAGGTAGAGTGAAAAAATTGATTAAAGATGAAAAATATAAACAATTTTATATGCACCGGATTGGTCATTGGTTAGGCATGGACGTCCATGATGTCGGCGATTATAAAATTAATCAGGAATGGCGATTATTGGAGGCCGGTATGGTATTGACGGTAGAGCCTGGTTTGTATATCCCTGCCGATTGTAAAACAGTAGATGAAAAATGGCGCGGTATCGGCATACGCATTGAGGATGATATTTTGGTCACGGCTCAAGGTCATGAAGTATTAACCAGTGGCGTACCTAAAACCATAATAGAAATTGAAGCATTAATGCAGGCGAGCTAATGCAACAGGATTATGACTTAGTCATTGTTGGTGGCGGCTTGGCGGGCAACTGTTTGGCGCTGGCACTAAAAGACACCGGGCTGCGGATTGCTGTTGTTGAAGCCAATACGCGCGAACAATTGTATGCCTCTCCGGCAGGTGATAGAGCGTTGGCTTTAGCGGCAGGTACAGTAATGATGTTAGATGCGTTGGGTATCTGGCAAGGTATAAGTCAAGCCGCCACTGCGATAAAACATATCCATATTTCTGATCGTGGTCATTTTGGCAAGACGCGCTTGTCAGCAGAAAAAGAACACGTCGAGGCATTGGGTTATGTTATTACTGCGCGGGACATTGAAACGCATGTTGCAAACCGGGTTGCTGAAGCGGGTATAAAGCTGATTTGTCCTGCCCGTGTTATTGGCTTGATGTCCAGTGATCAAGAAGTCTGTGTTAGTTTAAAACAAGGCAATGAATCGTTAAATGTATCGGCTAAGTTGCTGATTGGTGCGGATGGCGGTTTGTCGTCTGTTCGCCAGTTGCTGGATATAGCGCAACATACGACGGAGTATGGTCAAACAGCGTTAATTACCACTGTAAAATCAACACTTCCCAATAAAAACACCGCTTATGAACGTTTTACGGCTTCGGGACCATTAGCGTTATTACCCGTAGCTAAAAACCAGTGCTCAGTCGTCTGGACGCGCACGAATGAAGATGCCAATGCGCTGATGCTAGGTAATGAAGCGGATTTTCTTGATGAGTTGCAACGCTGCTTCGGTTTTAAGCTGGGTGAGTTGAGCTTAACCGCACCCAGGCGAGCTTTTCCTTTGTCGCTGATACGTGCAGAAAAAATGGTTGCCGGTCGAGCGGTGATTATCGGCAATGCGGTACATCAGCTGCATCCCGTTGCCGGTCAGGGCTTTAATTTAGGGTTGCGGGATGTTGTGAAATTGGCTGAAATGCTTATCAGGCAGCATGAACAGAATCAAGATATTGGCGGTGCCGACTTTTTAAACGAATACACCGTGTCCAGGAGGAAAGATCATGACCGGACGATTGGCTTTACTGATACGGTGGTAAAGATTTTTTCCAATGAATGGTTGGCACTGGCAGCTGCTAGAAATATTGGACTGGCCTTACTGGATCATATTCCAGCTGCAAAAACGCTGCTTACCCGTCATGCGATGGGACTTGCAGGGCAGGTTGCCTTGACTGGGAAGCAATAGAATAGCCCCTTTTGTTCAAAGGTAGGATTTTTATGCGCTTGGCAAAGGTTATTGTAGGATGGCTTTTTCGCTTAGAAATTTAAGGTTTATGTCAGTTATTTTTAAAGGTTATGCAAACTATTGAAATCCCCTTATGGCCTTACGTTTACGGTGGGCCTTCCGGCCTCGGTAAAATCCGTAGTACTCCCGAAGATTTTATCGTTAAGGAAAATCTTGCTTTTGAAGCGTCTGGCACGGGTGAACATGCTTTCTTGCAAATAGAGAAAACAGGTGAAAATACCGATTATGTCGCCAGGCAATTAGCGAGATTTGCCAATGTGAGGCAGCGTGATGTCAGTTACGCAGGCTTAAAAGATCGACATGCCGTCACGACCCAATGGTTTAGCGTTTGGTTGCCTGGTAAAGCGGATCCTGACTGGTCGCAGTTTGAAACAGACAGTATGAAAGTGTTGCACAGCGTGCGTCATGCCCGAAAATTAAAGCGTGGTGTATTGTCAGGTAATAGTTTTAAGCTCACCATTCGTGACTGGCAAGGCGATAAAGATAAAACCATTGGGCAATTGGAAAGTATAAAAGCCAATGGTATTGCCAATTATTATGGCTCGCAACGGTTTGGCAATGAAGGTCAAAACGTTAATAAAGCATTAGCTATGTTTCAGGGAGCTAGAGTCGGGCGAGAACAACGCAGCCTGTATTTATCAGCAGCACGCTCGTATTTGTTTAATCAGATTTTAGCCTATCGGGTTATTCGACAAAGCTGGAATCAACCTGTTGCGGGTGATACTTATATGTTTGATCTGTCGCATAGCTGTTTTAAATCGGAGCTGCCGGATGCTGAAATTATTAGGCGGCTTGCAGTAAAAGAAATCCATTCGACTGGCGCTTTGTGGGGCAGGGGAGAAGCGGGGTTATCGACGGACGCGCTGAGCCTTGAGCAAGCTATTGTCGACGCATACCCTGAGTTATCTAAGGGCTTGATAGACTGTGCAGTTGATATAGACAGGCGTGCATTGCGAGTGAATGTGCAGGACTTACACTGGCAGTTTGTTAATGACACAACACTAGAACTTGGTTTTACTTTGCCAGCAGGAAGTTATGCGACGTCGGTTTTGCGGGAGATTATTGAGTTATAGTGGCTCTCATCTATAACTCAGCATCCCCGTGACAGCACTATTTTTCCGCCACCCGCAACAACACAAACACTGCGCCCGTACCGCCGTCCTTGGGAGGCGCTGAACAAAATGCCTGGACATCTTTGTGTTGCCGTAACCATAGGTTAAGGTTGTTTTTCAGTACAGGGTGGTTGTCCGCTGAACGATAGCCTTTGCCGTGAACAATATGCACACAGCGGCAACCGGTTTCTACACAATCATGCAAAAAATGCAGCAGTTGCCGTTTCGCTTCATTGCTGGTTAATCCGTGCAAATCAATTTCTGCATCCAGACCAAAAAAGCCTCGCCGCAATTTTTTTAAGACATTTTTTTGCAAGCCCGGTGCGATAAAACTCAAGCTATCTTCAAGGCCGACTTTTTCAAGCTCTGTTGCTGCCGAGTCAAGCAAATGGCTATCTACATCAGTGGCCAGGGGCTTAGGGTAAGGCTTGGGTTTGTTGGCTTTATTTAACAGTATGTTATTGCTCTTGACCGAGCTTACTTTACCGATAGTTTGGCGAAATAATTCACTATCTTCTGAGGTGAGTGTTTTTTTTACCACGAAAGCTGATTTTGTCAGGTATTGTTGCTAAGATGTTCGATTTTATAGCTTATTACGCTACATGGCGAATTGATAATGCATATTTTGTTGAGTAATGATGACGGGTACTTGGCTGAAGGCCTTACTGCATTAGCCAATGCCTTGCGCAAACATGCTGAAATATCGGTGGTTGCACCTGATAGAAACCGCAGTGCGGCAAGCAATTCCTTAACGCTGGAAATGCCCTTGCGTGCCTATCCGGCCGACAACGGGTTTATTAAAGTAGATGGCACGCCGACCGATTGCGTGCATTTGGCGATTACCGGTTTTCTGGATAAAGAGCCTGATATGGTTTTTGCGGGCATTAATCATGGTTCCAACCTGGGTGATGATGTGCTTTATTCAGGGACTGTTGCGGCGGCAACTGAGGGGCGATTTTTAGGCTTGCCCGCTGTCGCTATTTCTCTAGCCGGTAGTAATCCCAGTCATTTTGATACCGCAGCCCAGGTTGCAGTAACTTTATTAAAACAATTGATCAAGCAGCCCTTGCCCAAAGATACCATTCTTAATGTCAATGTGCCGGATGTTGCTATAAAAGACTTAAAAGGCTATCAGGCAACACGGCTGGGACAACGGCACAAATCAGAGCCAGTCATCAAGAGCGAAGATCCGCGTGGACGCATTATTTACTGGGTAGGGCCGCCGGGTGCTGAACAGGATGCAGGCCCCGGAACTGATTTTTATGCCATTAATGCAGGTTATGTATCGGTCACGCCTCTGCAAATTGATTTAACCTGGTATGACCGTATTAATGCGATAAAGGCATGGTTGCCAAAGGAGGATAAGCTATGAATTCAAGCCTACAAGGCATAGGTATGACGTCCCTGCGTACGCGTGAGCGGATGATTAAACGCTTATCGGAGCAGGGCATTAACAATAACAAAATACTGGAAATTATGCGCGATACCCCCCGGCATATTTTTATGGATGAAGCCTTGTCCAGCAGAGCCTACGAAGATACAGCCTTACCGATTGGTTACAATCAAACCATTTCCCAGCCTTATATCGTCGCAAAAATGACCGAACTGCTATTGGGTTCGTCAGGCCATCTAGGCAAGGTACTTGAAATAGGCACCGGTTGCGGTTATCAGACCGCTATTTTGGCGCAGCTAGTCGAGCATGTGTATACCATTGAAAGAATCCTGCCGTTACAGAAAAAAGCGAAAGGTTATTTATGGGACTTGAAGCTTAAAAATATCAGTTATTTGTACGGTGATGGCAATTTGGGATGGCTCGATTATGCACCGTTCGACGGCATTCTCGCCTCGGCAGCACCCGCAGAAATCCCGCCACTATTGTTACAGCAGCTTGCCATTGGTGGGGTTATGATTATTCCCATAGGACCGAGCGGGCTGCAAACATTACAGCGAGTGACTCGCACCGTAAACGGTTATGATATTGAAAAACTGGAAGCCGTTACTTTCGTCCCATTTTTATCAGGAAAAGAATAAATATGTTTCAAAAATTATATGACAAAGCCTTATCGTGGTCCAAGCATCGTCATGCGGCCAAATACTTGTGTGTGTTAAGTTTTGCGGAATCCTCATTTTTTCCTATACCACCGGACGTAATGTTAGCCCCCATGGCTTTGGCGCAACCTGACAAAGCCTTCCGTTTTGCACTATTGACAACGATCGCCTCTGTCTTGGGCGGTATATTCGGTTATGCGATTGGTTATTTTTTATTCGACCGCATTGAGCCGTGGCTACAAACCTCACACTATTGGGAAAGTTATTTGATCGCGCAAAGCTGGTTTAAAGACTGGAGTTTTTGGGCAGTGTTTGTTGCCGGTTTTTCGCCCATCCCTTACAAGGTCTTTACCATTGCCGCAGGTGCGATGAATATGGTGATACTACCTTTTGTATTAGCCTCTATTATCGGTCGAGGCGGGCGGTTTTTTCTGGTAGCGATGTTACTGGCGGCGGGTGGCGAAAAGCTCGAATCGAAATTGCGTGAATATATGGATAGACTCGGCTGGGCAACGGTTGCGTTAGTCGTTATTGGCGCAGGTGTTTATAAGCTGAAGTTTCCTAAAAATTCATCAGGCCACCATGCGTAGCAACACGGCCACCAGCGAATTTTTCGTGGGTTTGCCGGGTTTGGGGCAAACCCTATC
>JAYTJI010000237.1:0-2577 GCA_043731245.1 Methylococcaceae bacterium
CTATCGATGGACGTACAGCATTGTTCCAATCCGATGGGGATATCTTCAAGGATCCAAATCCAGCACGTAAATTGCCTTGAAACAATAATCGGGCTAACCCCCGGGTTAGCCCGAATCATCACAGGGTTTCATTATCAATTAAATTGAAGACTAGAGGATTGCCATGAAAAATTTGATTCAACTAACACGGAAAGTCTTCGGACTGGCCATTTTTGCTTTTGCCTTTGCCGGTAGCCCCCAAAAAGCGGGGGCAGTCGTCATTACAAATTGCGGCGACGCTGGTTCTACGTTCGGCACTGCATGTGGTTTAAATGAGCTTATCGTAGGCGGCAGCTTCACCATCAACGACAAGCTGTTTTCGAACTGGACTCTGGGACTGTTTGGCGGGCAAGCGCTCAGCACAGAACTTATTCGGGTCGATCTCATCGACAATTTGGGGAGGCCCGGCTTCACCCTGTTCGATACGGGCACAGCGTTTCGGGTCGAAAATGGCGTAAACAGCCGCAATGAGTTGTCGTTTGAAGTCAGTATAACGGGTGGGCCATTCAGCATTATCGCTAATGAACTGAACGTCGGATTCGGTGAGGTTAGCGGAAATGCTTCCGCAAGTGTTTTCAAAGATGCCGCAGACGGCGGGGGCAATCTGCTAACGTCCCTATCTGCTGTCTGTAACACCCCGTCTTGCGCCAATAGTAGCATTGGCATTGAGTCAGCGGCGTTCCTACCGCAGACTTTGCTGCAAGTCGTCAAGGATATCGACCTGTCAAGTGGCGCAGTCGGCGCAGAAGGCGTAGCAGAAATCAATACGATCACTCAGTTATTCACTCAACAAGCGAATATTCCTGAGCCGGGCATTTTCGCTCTCCTTCTGGTGGGGATTGCCATCGGATTGCAGAGATTAGGTTATCGCTCAACAAGAATGTAAACGGCTGCAATGTCATAACTCTTCAATAACTTGAATTTTGGCATTGATAAACCAGTAAGGCGGATTGGATTCGCCTTAGGTGATCCAACTTAAATAGAGTAACAAAATCAAAAACCTGCCTGGAATTTCCGGGCAGGTTTTTTTATGCTCACGCGGAACAAATGCGGTAATGCTAAAGGTGGGCAAAAAATCCTACCCACTCTTGTATGATGAAATTTAATAAGACATTGAAAGGAAATCAAGTAAGATTTAACGACTCCTTGGGAGGCCGTCCCACTTTGAGGGCTGAGCTTGTTGGGTGTGAAAAATGCGGTTTTTTTATTCGGGTAGGGTGCGCTGTGCGCACCACACGCCACCTTTGCCGCAGAAAAGGTGCGCACAGCGCACCTACCCAATTGCCAGCCTGAAATTAAACCGCACTTTTAGTCGCACCCGAGCTTGTTGCCTAAATTTCCTCCCGCCCTTGGGGTGTGGTAGTTTATTGTCGTGGTTTACCTGACTAAATGATAGTCTAAAAATATCGGGCAAATACCTGTCCGATGTGTTCTTGAAATATAAGAGGAGTTGAAGTGATACAAAAAACGTTTTTTACAACAGTAATCATGGTCGCTACCGTCTCTGTCGGCACGGCAGGGACTATTGCTAACGGCACTTGGTCGCCTAGCGGTTGCGGTACTGTGCCCGCAGCTCCGGTTATTGAACAAGGCAGCGTTGACGCCTACAACAAAAGTGTCAAGGAGATCAATGAATGGCAGAAAAAAGCTAATGCCTATAACAGTTGTGTCATTAATGAAGCCAATGCAGACAACGCACTCATTGCCAAGACGGCAAACGAAGAACAAAGCCGATTTCGGGCAGTGATAGACAAAATTAAGGTTGACTCGACAGCGGCCAAGGCCAAGGTGGATGGTAAATAAAACACACGGGTTAAGTGATCTGGTAATAGTGTGTGATATGCCGCAGTAAAACCAGGGCATATCACACAGTTTATAAAATACTTGAATAAATCTTACTCAACAAAACCAGGGTGAAAGTTATTTTTAGACAGCGCAACCCTTGTTAATGCTGGCTTTTAACGGTTACTGGTGATATTTGGTTGGTTATGGCATAAATAGTGCTTTTATGGTTAGTTAAGCTTGGAATTACTATTTTTAAGCGCTGCGAACTCCATTTAGCTGGATAACTGTCAACTTCATCATCAAGCGCTATCATGTCTATTTTTAAACACAGCTTACTTGACACTTTATTTCGTCGTCATAGCATGGAATTACTAGCTTTCGCCAACCAACGAGTGGGCGAATTGGAGTCTGAAGACCTCGTACAAGAAGCCTATCTTCGATTATTGCAACACCCTGACCTTGATGCTATCAATAATCCCCGCGCTTATCTATATAAGGTGAACGCAAATCTGGGCTCCGATTATCACCGCTGGAAAAGCGTTCGAGCCAGACACACTGAAGCAGAAGAGATCGAGCCTGATGACCTGGTTTCTCCGTTGCCGGGGCCGGAAGCATTAATGGATGGCGAACTCCTGATGCGTAAATGCCTGGCGGCTCTGGAAACATTGCCTAAAGTATATCGTTATGTTTTCCTGCTACACCGGATCGATGGCTTATCCCACAAGGAAATCGCCGAGGCTATAAAGCTACCCC
>JAYTJI010000238.1:0-2504 GCA_043731245.1 Methylococcaceae bacterium
AAAATGGACAGCTTGTAACAGGCGCTATAAATACCCAGCATTTTCATGTTAGTTTGTAAGTCATAAGGCAGCAGATATTTAAGCAGCACGCGATCGAGCATTTCATTGATAATGCCCGCAAAACCAATCACCACCATCGGTAGCGAATAGCGGATCATTTTACCAAACAACGCCCGGTCGAAGCCCCAGGTCAGTCCGGCTAACTGTGGCGTAAGCAAGAAAAACTTAAATAGACTGGCAATGAGATTGGCGATAAAAATATAACCAATACCTATTGCTGGATCGTAAATTATGGCTATCCATGATTGCGGGTTGTTTGTGTAAATCTTGGGACAATAAATAATGAAAAACAGACTGAGCAGCACAGTTATAAGTATCTCTGTGATTTTTATTCCGGCGAAACGGAAGGCCTTGTCTTCCGCGCGTAGTCGGGCAAACGGAATAGACGCAATGGCATCCAGAGTTAAAATAAGGGCAAAACACAACACATACTCGGGACGATTGGCGTAATTTAGCGCCGCCGACAGCTTTGTATTTATGAACAGAATGACTAGGAAAAAAATCAGGTCTGCCAGGACAACGAAAATGAGAGCGGTTGAATAGGCAATATCCCGTCCTGTATGGGCTTTGTCGCGAAAACGAAAATAGCCGGTTTCAAAGCCGAATAATAAAAAAACAGAAAAGAAACCTGCATAAGCATAAAATTCTGACACCACGCCGTATTCTGCTGCCGAAAAATAATAGGTGTACAGCGGTACCAATAGATAGTTGAGGAATCGACCGAAAATACTGCTGATACCGTAGATTGCCGTTTGAGATGCAAGTTTTTTGATAATACCCATTATTTAGTATGTCTGATGTGTCATCGGATAATTCCGGCTATGGCGAAAAATTATACATGATCGGGCTGTTGGACTGTGATAATCAAGCATGGAGTAATGTTGATCAGTTCCGGGTGTAAGGATGAGAGTCCCTGACACTTGCTTTTTAAGGTCATAAAATAGGCTAAACGAAGTAGGCTCATCGTTTGGGAAACACAAGGGTTGCCACATGACTGACTACCGCCTACCTTTTTTATGATCTTTATCTTACCGTCTGTATTTTAGGGGCACTATAGGGATCCTTGCCGATCGACGTTGGGCTATGCTAACTGAGCCTGCAAATTGTGCGACAATTTTTTAACAGTGCCGGATTCCAATGCTCAATCGCCCAACTAAGTAACTCAGTTGAGGGTGCGTGTTGAAGTTCGCTCGGCGGGTTTTGCTTTAACAAAGTCAGTAACTCAAAAATAACTGCACGAGGCTTCTCTAAATCGACCGCTGTGGCGCGAGTTTGTTTGCTAAGTTTATAGCCCTGCTCATCAATAATAACCGGCACGTGCATGTAGCCAGGCGTAGCCAGGCCTAATATCTGCTGTAAATAGATTTGCCGTGGTGTTGAGTCCAGTAAATCGCAGCCGCGAACAATATTGCTTATGTGTTGCCTGTTATCATCAATCACAACAGCAAACTGGTAAGCGATAATCTGGTCTTTTCTTTTTAAGATAAAATCGCCATGCTCTGCCAAATTATGTGCAATTAAACCCTGCAACTCATCTTTAAAGGAAATGCTACGGTTATCGGTTTTGATGCGCAATGAATAGGGACTACTGGGCAGTATGTGTTTATCACGGCATATTCCAGAATAAATAGCCGCCAATGTTTTCCGGCTGCATGTACAGGGATAAATCAGCTTATCACTGGTTAATTTATTAAGAGTCTCATGATAAACATCGAGAGTTTGACTTTGATAGGCGACATTGCTGTCCCAATGCAGACCAAAGGCATCCAGTGTTTTTAAAATGCGCTCAACGGAGCCTTTTATGTTGCGGGGGGTATCGAGGTCATCAATGCGTAGCAGCCACAAACCTTGCTGTGACCGGGCTTGTAGAAAACTGGCCAAGGCTGTGTAGAGCGAACCAAAATGTAAGGGGCCGGTGGGCGAGGGTGCAAACCGGCCAATATAAGGTCGTTTATCAAGCACGACAAGCTTTTAACCCATTTGTTTTTCCCGAATTTCATCGAGTGTTTTACAATCGATGCACAAGGAGGCAGTGGGCCTGGCTTCCAAGCGGCGGATGCCAATTTCTATACCACAAGATTCACAAAACCCATAATCGCCGGATTCAATTTCTTTAAGAGAATCATCAATTTTCTTAATGAGCCTACGTTCCCGGTCACGCGTTCTTAATTCCAGGCTAAATTCTGATTCTTGAGTCGCCCGGTCATTAGGATCGGGAAAATTCGCGGCATCATCCTGCATGTGATGCACAGTACGGTCAACTTCGTGCATTAATTCGGCTTTCCAATTATTCAGAATAGTCTCAAAATGTTTTAATTGGGCTTCATTCATATATTCTTCGCCTGCTTTTTCTTTGTAAGGCGTAAAACTGAAAGGTGATGCAACAATCGGTTTGGCACTATCGGTCATCCATTAACTCCTATAGACAAGATAAATAAAAACTG
>JAYTJI010000239.1:0-1481 GCA_043731245.1 Methylococcaceae bacterium
CAGCGCCATTTGGCACAAACACTCGTTCATGAACCCAGCGCCCAGGATATAGCTGATTATATGGATAAGCCGCTAGCCAAAGTTGAAAAAATGCTTAAACTCAATGAGCGGGTCACTTCTGTCGACGTACCGGGAGCCAGGGAAGTTGATAATGCCTTGATTGAATCGGTTCCTGATGCCGACCACTTAGCGCAGGATGAGCAAATACAGCAAGACTGTATGAAAAAAAGCATTACCCGTTGCGTGTTTGAACTCCAGGAAAAGCAGCGTGAAGTTATCTGCCGTCGCTATGGTATTTGCGGCTATGAAGAATCCACTCTTGAGCAGGTAGCTCAGGAGTTGGACATAACCAGAGAGCGGGTCAGGCAAATTCAAATGGAAGCATTAACAAAATTAAAAGACATTTTACGCATTAATGGCTTTTCATTTGAGTCCATTTTTAATTAACAAAGGCCTTCTGCAAGCCCCAATCCCTGTGATTAAAGACCTGCCCTTGCTCCCGAACTATTTTACAGTTATCGGGTGAAATCTCGGCAATAACCCATTGTACTGCGTTGAATGCGCCAACCGTCAAAATACCATTGTCTGGAAAACCTCTATCCACAGGCGTGTAAATAGCCGCCGCCCCAACATTAACATCAACTGCCTCCGACCACTCAGCATTACCCACCAGTGATGCTTGCACAACATAGCACTGATTTTCCAGAGCCCTTGCCTGGCAGCCTATTTTAACGCGATGGTAACCGGCAATAGTATCGGTGCAACTGGGCACTAAAATCAACACGCAGCCCGCTTCAACCTGCTTTCTCGCCAACAATGGGAATTCGCTGTCATAACAAATATTAATGGCAATTTTGCCGTATTCGGTGTCAAAACACTTGATTTCCTCGCCGCTTTTAATCAGCCATTGCTCATTTTCAAAACGGGTCATCATGAGTTTATCCTGGTAATCAATAAAACCGTCAGGCATAAACAAATAAGCCCGATTTCGGTAGATTTCAGAATCGATACGCACTGGAAATGTCCCTGCTTGAATAATGCACTGGTATTTTTCAGCCAGACTCCTGAACAGGCTGGTAAAATCATCATGCAATGACTGCATGGCTGCCAGTTGCTTGCTTAATGATGAATAAACCGCCTGACCGAACAGTGATGCCAGTTCCATACTGAAATATTCGGGAAACAACAGAATTTTGGCATCTTGTGTTGTAGCCCGGATAACCCAGCTTTCGATTTTTTGTTGATAAGCGGCCCAATTTTCCAGAAAGCTGATGTCGTATTGAGCCGTTGCAATTTTAACGTTCATGCTTTAGCCAAAAAGTCATGGGTTTAGGCGTTTCTTCCGCATCATCCAAATCTTTCCAGGTGTACGTTGTTTTAAGTTCGGGATGTTTGAAATAGCCGCGTTTGTTCCAAAACTGATCCAGCGGAACATAATCAGCTGGACGGCGCGGGTGATCCAGAGGCCGCTCTACACAGCA
>JAYTJI010000240.1:0-9543 GCA_043731245.1 Methylococcaceae bacterium
TGCAATTCACCCTGGGTAAGGTTCCAAGCCAGCCAGGAATCAATCGTGCCGAAAGCCAGTTCGCCACGTTCGGCTTTAGCTCTGGCTCCTTCGACGTTATCCAACAACCACACAATCTTGGTTGCGGAAAAATAAGCATCGAGCAACAGCCCAGTTTTGGCCTGGATCAGCATTTCATAACCCGCATCTTTGAGCCGAGTGCACTCGCCTGCAGTCCGTCTGTCTTGCCAGACGATGGCATTATGAATAGGCTTGCCCGTTTTTCTTTCCCATAGGACAACGGTTTCCCGTTGATTGGTGATACCGATTCCGGCTATATCAGACGGTTTCAGGTTTTTTTCTTTCATTACTTGTTTAAAAACATCAACCTGGGATTGCCAGATTTCTTCGGCATCATGCTCCACCCAGCCTGGCTGTGGATAATGTTGCTTGAATTCCTGTTGGGCGACGCCAACGGGTTGGGCATCCTGGTTATAAAGGATACAACGTGAGCTGCTGGTGCCTTGGTCTATGGCGAGGATGTATTTCATAATTGGTTTTTAATAGTCGATTTTCACAAAGAGTGCTATTCAAGACCTAGCAATCGTTGATTAACGGTTATGATTAATTAGGGGCATTAAAGCTTTGTCAGCTCATTCATGTCAATCTAACATTAGCAGACAGGCTGGCCATTTGCACTTGGCTACAGTCACTGAGGGGGGAACCAATACGGCAATGGGCACTTTTTACCACACCAGAAAAGCTACTCAATTTATTTTGAACTTGGTTTTAGATGGAAAATCCTTTACTATCTTCCAGATAATTTCACTAAGGGGTGTTAGCTCAGTTGGTAGAGCAGTGGACTCTTAATCCATAGGTCTAGGGTTCGAATCCCTAACACCCCACCAAAAATTAAAGGGTTGCGTAATTGCAGCCCTTTTTTATGTCTGGCGTTTTGTAAAATATAACCAGTTTGTAACTGCGTTGGCAATGAGCTGATGGATTCGGGATTAGTGTCAAAGTTGACAACAGCCTTTTTAATCATTGGGTTATCATGAAATAGTGGTTAATAAATTTATAGTTAGGTACTTTATTTGATGACTTCTTGATCTAGATCAATAGTAAGATTGAATTTTAATGTAAAAATAGCCGTTCCCGATAAGGGTCGATAAGATTTGCTTCTCTCCATTGCTTCAGGTGGAAGCGACTATACATTTAAATTAATAACCGAGATAAAGTTTATGAAAATTATTAGCCCCCTATTATTGTTAGTTGTCGCCATTGTAGCCCTTACAGCCTGCGATTCAGGTACTGGCCCCAGCAAACCAGCCGCTACAAATTCAGCACAAACACCTATAAAATAGATGCGTTTCTAAATGGATTGAGTTGGGGTAATGTTGTACGTCGGTTTATGTTTTCGCCATTGTCAAACTTGATCTTAACGAGTTATTCCAGTTGATTTGGCGTGCTAGACTAGCGTCGGTCGGCTGGATACTTGCTTGCAATAAGCACATTATTGAGTCAACGTGACAAAGAGGATGCGTGGCAGGGCTCAACAATTGACTTCAACAAATTGAGGTCAATAATTTGGATGCCACGTTGCTTGACCGTAATAACGCCTAATTTACTTAACCCAGTAAGTTGGCGACTGATGGTCTCATTACTCAGTCCTAAAAAATTGGCAATATCCTGACGGCGCATACTTAAATTAAATTCAGTATTTGAAAACCCTAACGCGCCGTATCGCCTTGACAACATCAATAAAAAAGTTGCCATTCTTTCTTTTGCCGTGCTGTGTCCAAGCAATAAAATCTGCTCATGATCGGATGCAATCTCTCTGCTTAAAATCCTTGTCATCTGATGTTGAAGGCTGGGGATTTCAACGCATAGCTCATTTAGTTGCGATAAAGGCAATTCGCAGACTGAACCGGTTTCTAGTGCAACCACAGAGCAGCTAAATCGGCCATGTAATAAAGCATCTAAGCCCATCAACTCACCAGGGAGATAAAATCCTATGGTCTGCTCGATTCCTTCAGAATTCACTATAAAACTGCGAAAAGAGCCTGACTTAACGGCATATAAGCTCTGGCACTCGTCATCATTTGAATACAATAATTCATCAGCCTGTAAAGGCCGTTTAATTTTTATAATACTTGCAAGCTGCTCTACCTCATTTATTTGCAGTCCGTAAGGAAGGCATAAATCAGATAATTTGCAAATTGTACATGAGGTTTTTGGTAAGCTGGATTCCATTACATTACGTTTATTTGGGGTTAGTTAAGCGTAAAAAATAAACTACCACCCGCTGATCGCAGTGAAACGCATCAGTCCTGATGATGTATTTACTAACGTCAGCACATCCTTACGGGGTCATTGTAAGTCAAAATATTGATCGATTGCACGAATACAGCGATTTGCTAAATCATTTAGAGGATCAAGTTTTCTAGCGGTAAGCAAGGTTTCGTAAGATTTTGCCCATTGTTTAGCTTGGTGAAGTGTAATGCCTAAACCGACGAGCGCGTCAATATAGTTTGGATCAACCTTAATCGCTTTTTCGAAATAACTAATCGCTTCATCAGATAACTCTAGTTTAAGGCACATCTCACCTGCGGCACGATATGAAATAGCATTGCTAGGATTAATGTCCAGTGCTCGCTTGTAATCGGTAAGTGCTTTGTCATATTGATGAAGTGACCAATATGCCAGCCCCTGATTATTGTATGCTGTCTCTGTTTTTGGTCGGCTAGAATCAAACTATAGCAATCAACAGCGTCTTGGAATTTTTCAATATCCAAGTAAACATCTCCCTTCAAATACCTTACATCGATAAGCAAGTCTCCTCGAAGCCGACTCTCTAGCACTTCAATAGTTCAGAGGCATTCTGGATAATAATGTTTTTTACGCATTAACGAAGCAGTCTTGAACAATAGTTTCTCGTCAGCTTTCAGAAAATCCGGGTTCTCCAGAAGATCATTTAAGGCTACATGGTTGTTCGCTAGAATAGTGGTTTTGATGTAATGCCAGTCCATTAGATAATAATCAGGGTCAGAGTAAAATCACTTATCACTTCCCAGCCTTATTTTTTTCTGGCGGGTATCCATCAATCCGCTGTACGGAACAAAACGGCGGGTAAAAACCTGCCCACTCACGACTAAATACTAGTAATCAGTCAACTTGGTTGTGCCGGTTGGGATAAGACCTACTTGGCTTTAAAGCCTCATAGGTCTATCAATTTTATCCGCCACTATCAACTTAACTGAGTACTAAAGCCTTAGCGAATAGTATTCAATTTCTGTGAAATCAAATTACCCGGACAGACAATACACCTTCAATCGAACGTATGCGCTCGAGTATTTCGGCGGGAGCAGCGGCATGAATATCCACCAGCGTATACGCATAATCGCCACGCGATTTGTTGAATAAATCCAAAATATTCAGACCCGCTTCGCCCAGGACGGATGAAATTTGCCCGACTATATTAGGTACATTTTGGTTAGTAATAACCAGTCGTTCGCCTTCTTCACTTGCAGGAACAACAAGATCCGGAAAATTGACTGAGTTGCGAATGGAACCATTTTCTAAAAATTCACGCACCTGATTAGCGACCATTGCAGCACAATTGTCTTCGGCTTCTTCCGTAGAAGCGCCCAAATGAGGCAGCACGATAGCCCGTGGATGATTGATCAAGGCAGGTGTAGGAAAATCACAAACATAGGCGTGTAGAGCGCCGGTGTCCAAAGCCGCCAGTACAGCCGCTTCGTCAACCACACCTGCACGGGAAAAGTTGAGCAAGGTCGCGCCTTTCTTGATGCGGTCTATGTGGTCTTTACTGAATAAGTTTTTGGTTTTATCATTCAGTGGAATATGCAGACTGATCATATCCGCACGAGCAACCAGATCATCTATGCTGGTTGCAGGTATTGCAGATGAGGTCAGTTTCCAGGCGCTTTCCAGAGACATAAACGGGTCAAACCCGATAATATTCAAACCCAAAGCGGCTGAGGAATTGGCTACTTTTACGCCAATCGCGCCCAATCCCAATACTCCCAAGGTTTTGCCGGACAGTTCAAAACCCGCGAAATGTTTCTTGTTCTGCTCAATTTGGTGGCTGATGCTTTCCTCATCCCCTTCCAGGCCGTGAATGAAATGTAATGCCGGTACAATATTTCTTGCGGCCAATAGCATCCCCGCAATGGCAAGCTCCGCCACTGCATTTGAATTGGCACCCGGTGCATTAAATACCGGAATACCACGCTGGGTATATTCCGCCACAGGAATATTATTGACCCCGGCTCCGGCACGGCCGACGGCCTTGAGCGATTCGGGAATCGGCTGTTCATGCAAATTGAAAGAACGCAGCAAAATAGCATCGGGCTTATCGATTTTCGCTCCAACTTCGTAGCGTTCACTCGGAAGTCTGTCCAACCCAGCTCGTGAAATATTGTTATAGGTTAAAATTTTAAACATCTGTTTTTCCTTGTTTTTGTTAAAAATTATGTATGAATACGTTGCAGTATCTTTGATAAAAGCTGGCGCTGGTACCAACATCGGTCGCCACTAAAATAGAACCAAGCCAGTAAATAAAAAACTCCAATTTGCCATTTAAATTGTTTGCGATATATTGAGTAGGCTAATGGATTTTAATTAAAAAATGAGGGGGGGGTGTGCTATGGATAAATTTTATATGTTGTTGAAGGTTGCCGGCGTTCTGGTTCTTTTCTATTCAATTATGGTGTTTCTACCTATGATTTTCACTTACATATCTTCAGGTGACGTTCGTCCGCCGGAGTATGAACACAAATATTGATGCTTTTAAATATCATTTTCGCCTATCTATCTTCAGATGATGTTCGATCTTAATATTACTTACTGATGTTACGGACTCATTTTTATGAATCAATAGGTTACGAACTTATCAATTTGCTACGGCTATCGGTTTTACTGATAGCCTGCGTAACACCAGTTACTTACCTATGACTGGTTTTGACCTAAGCAGTTGATTTAAAATTGCACCTTTAGAGATTCCCTTAATAAAAACTGTATAGGCAAACATTCAGATGATAGCTTTAGCCTGAAGATCAGCGTGGTAAGAGGATCTAACCATCGGCGCACTGGCGACTTGCTTGAAGCCTAACTGTTTTGCAACAGCGCCATATTCATCGAACTGCTCTGGTGTTATATAATTTTTTACCGGTAAATGCGCCTTAGTTGGCTGTAAATACTGGCCCAGCGTCAGCATTGAGCATCCGTGAGCCAATAAATCTCTCATGACTTGATGTACTTCTTCCTGCTCTTCCCCCACACCTAACATAAGCCCTGATTTGGTAGGTGTCTGCGGCTGCGCTTTATTGTACTTGCTTAGCAGCGTCAGAGACCCCTGATAATCGGCACCGGGACGCACTTGTTTATACAATCTCGGAACGGTTTCCAGGTTATGGTTGAATACATCACAAGGTTCTTGGGCGAGAATTTCTATGGCTTTATCTATGCGCCCACGAAAATCCGGCACCAAAATTTCAATTTTTGTAACGGGTGTTTGGCTACGGATTTTTTTGATACATTCGGCAAAATGCCCGGCTCCACCATCCTTTAAATCATCACGATCTACCGAAGTGATCACCACATATTTTAACGCCATCGCCTGTATGGCATTCGCCAGGTTTTGAGGTTCGTTTTGATCCAGCGCTAGGGGTTTTCCATGTGCTACATCGCAAAAAGGGCAGCGGCGGGTGCATAAATCGCCCATTATCATAAACGTGGCAGTACCATGCTGAAAACATTCACTCAGATTTGGGCAGGCGGCTTCTTCACAAACTGTGTGCAGTTGATGCTCACGCAACAGGTGTTTGATTTTTGTCACCTCGTCACTGGCCGACAGCTTTACGCGTATCCAGTCAGGTTTACGCAACACCGTATCGCTAGGCTCAACTTTTATCGGGATACGCGACAGCTTTTCAGTACTACGCTGGTGTGATTCTGGGGTAGAGCGGGAAGGTGCTTGAATAGTCATGGATGTAGTGCCGTAGTGATAGCCTGAATAACAGAGTTTGCAAGCTGATTGGTGCTGATAGTTACACCAAGATCAGCCAGTTGCGTGACTTTAAGATCTGAATAACCGCAGGTATTAATATTGTCGAAAGGACGTAAATCCATGTCATTGTTGAGACTTAAGCCATGATAACTACAGTTTTTTTTAGTTCTTAAGCCGATAGAGCCGATTTTTTTGTCATTAACATAAACGCCCGGGGCTTCAGCTCTGGAAACTGCGATAACTCTATACTCGGCTAAGGCGCTAATCATGGCTTGTTCTAACAGGGTAACCACACAGCGCACATTGATTTTTAAGCGTTTAATGTCTAATAAAGTGTAAATAACCAGTTGCCCAGGGCCGTGATAAGTGACTTGTCCGCCCCGGTCTGAATTAATGACGGGAATATTGCCGGTATTCAACAAATGCTCACGTTTGCCATTTAGACCTAGTGTGTAAACGGGAAAGTGTTCCACTATCCACAGCTCATCTGCGGTTTCAACATTACGTTCCTGGGTGAATTGCTGCATATCCTGCCAAATGGCTGCATAGTTCTTTACGCCCAGATTACGGATGATTATTTGCATGGGCAAAATGGTAGAGACGCAAGCTATCATATCTCTACAATACTTTTAGAACGTGAGGATGATCATGTAAATCCTGATAAATAGCATCCAGTTGCTGCTTGCTTGAAGCTTCTATCGTGATAGTGATAGCAATGTAAGTGCCGTCTTTGCTGGGACGTTTAGTGACTATGTCTTCGTCAAAGCCAGGGGCATGTCGGCGCACAATTTCCATAACCAGCAGATCAAGCTCAAGATCAGCTTTACCCATTGCTTTAATGGGAAACTGGCAGGGAAATTCAAAAAGGGTTTCTTCGCTCACGGCTTCACTCTAACAAAGACTTTTTGTAAGCTTGAAAAAGTTGATTCATGGTTTGCCATACTGGCCCCGGTTTGCCATCAGATACAAGCTTGGAATCAAGTTCAACGACGGGTATGATTTCACGGGTAGAACTGGTGACCCAAATTTCGCTGGCTGATTGTAACGCGGCAAATGGAATTTTATCTTCACTACAGGGAAGATTATTTTTTCGAGCGATATCCAGAATCACATCACGGGTAATGCCAGTTAGAATCTCATTACCTTTGGGCGGCGTATACAAAACATTATCAATAACTGCAAAAACATTACTCGCTGCGCCTTCGATAACGTAGCCATCTTTTACCAATAGCGCTTCCGCACAGTCTTGATCTGTAGCGGTTTGTCTGTGCAGGATATTACCCAGCAAGGTAATGGCTTTTACATTGCAAAACTTCCAACGGTTATTATCCATGCTAATGGCTTTGACACCCATGTTTAAACCGGCAAAAGGCACTATGGCTGAGCACATGGCAAAAACTGTGGATTGTGTATTGTCAGGAAACGCGAGGTCTCTTTTAGGGGCAGCGCCACGGGTAATCTGTAGATAAATATATTGATCAAGTGTCGCATCAAGCAGGCGAGTCAATATATCCAGCCATTGCTCACGGGTATGGGGGTTAGCCAAACGAATACCCGCGAGACTGTTTTCCAGGCGTTCCAAATGCTGTTGGATATGAAACAAATGACCGGAATAAGAAGGAATGACTTCATAAACGCCATCGCCAAATAAAAAACCGCGATCCAATACTGAAACCTTGGCTTCATTCAAAGGTAGATAGCGGCCGTTTAAATAAACGGTTTTATTTTTCAGCATCCGCTTTCTCGATCATCATCATAACGCTGTCAGACAATCTCCGAATAATATTACCTTGATCAACGGATTCAAGCGCTATAAGATCTTTTTCGGCCATCACTTCATCTTTAAGAGTGACCTTAACAGAACCAAGCTTTGCACCTTCTTTAACAGGCGCAGTTATTTTTTTGTCAACGGTAATAACGGCCTTAAGGTCGCTGTATAGTCGGCGCGGAATGGTCGCAAAAAGATCTTCTGCCAAACCTAAAGGAATAGTCTTACTCGCACCTTTCCAGATTCTGGCTTCATTTAAAGGCTTTTTTCCTTCATACAAGCGGTGCGACTCAAAAAATCGAAAGCCGTAGTTAAGTAGCGTTTGATTTTCGTTGGCTCTGGCATTAGTGCTTTTTGTTCCCATAACGACAGAAATAAGCCTCATGTCTTCTCTTAATGCGGAAGCAACCAGACAATAACCTGCTTCATCAGTAAATCCGGTTTTAACACCATCAACTGACTCATCACGCGAAAGCAATTTGTTACGGTTTTGCTGAGTGATTTTGTTATAGGTAAATTCTTTTTGCGAAAACCAGCGGTAGTAATCAGGAAATTCTTTGATTAAAGCCGCAGTGAGAATAGCCAAATCACGCGCACTGGTGTAATGTTCTTCCATGGGCAGTCCATCACTATTTTTGAAATGGCTATTGGTCATTCCCAATCGTGCAGCATGTTGGTTCATCATGTCAGCAAAGGTAGCTTCATTGCCACCGACATGCTCAGCCAGAGCGACGCTGGCATCATTACCGGATTGAATAATGACGCCTTGTAGCAGGTCTTCAACTTTAACCTGATTGCCAAGTTCAACAAACATCCGTGACCCGGATGTTTTCCAGGCCTTTTCGCTGATCGTGACTATATCATCCAGATGTAAGTGGCCGTTGCTAAGCTCTCTAAACACCACATAAACCGTCATGATCTTGGTGAGACTGGCTGGCGCCAGCTTGGCATCCGCATTGCTTTCAGCCAACACTTTACCGGTATGATAATCCTGTAAAATATAGGCGGTAGCCGCTAATGTGGGTGCTGGAGGGGTTGCAATTTCAGTGGTTTCGGCACTTGCTTGAAAAAAGGTAAGCAGGAGGGTAAAAAATAAAAACAGGGTAAATTTCTTAAAAGGGTTCATTGCTCTTTAAAGTCGACAGTAAAACAATATTTCTGGCTATATTGTACCACGCGAGCTTTGCGATTGTTTGGATTCAGTAACAAATTGTGTATCGGTTATACCTATCTTTGCTAGTTGCCCGTTCAGTTCGTTTGCAGTGGCTGTTGATTCTATTGGTCCCATTTGAACTTTATAAAGAGTCGACTTTTTATAGGTAGATGAACGAATATCAGGCTCAGGCAAATTATTAGCCGCAATTTTATTCTTTAATTTCATCGCTTTTTTTGCACTGCCAAAGCTACCCACTTGCAGATAGACATTTTGTTCTTGTGTGGCTGCGATTTGTTGTAACTGAGGCAAGGCCTGACTGGCTGATATAGCCTTAATTTCTATTGCTCCGGTGCCGCCTTGATCCATATCCAGATTTTTTGCCGCAGCGTAGGACAAATCTAACTCCCTGTTACCGACAAAAGGCCCCCGGTCATTTATTCTAACGATAACGCTACGATGATTTTCCAGATTGGTTACTTGAGCGTAAGAAGGAATCGGCAACGTTTTATGGGCGGCAGTCATGGCATACATGTCAAATATTTCACCGGTAGCGGTTTTTTTACCGTGAAATCCGGGGCCATACCACGAAGCAACGCCCTGTTTTATGTA
>JAYTJI010000241.1:0-6519 GCA_043731245.1 Methylococcaceae bacterium
ATTTGCGTTTTTTGCGCCGCTTCTTTTAATAAATCAATTAAAGTCGGCAATACATCAGGATGCAAACCTAATTCAGGCTCTTCTATACAAATTAATGGCGGTGGATTAGGGTGTAATAAAATTGCTAATAAGGAAAGATACCGCAATGTGCCATCAGATAAACGTGTAGCAGGAATAGAAGAATTAAAATTACTTTCCTGAAAAAAAATCTCTACATACCCACTCTGAACACGAATATCAAAATCCTCAATACTTTCAATGAATAGTTTTAATGCGTCTAATAATTTCCTTTTAGCCTCTCGATTTTGGCGCAAACTATTCAAGATAAGTGCCAAATTAATCATATTTTCTTCTAAAAAATCATTAGACTCATCGGCTCTTTGTGGTTTACGTGATGGAGTATATCTGCCAAATTGCCATTCCCTATAAAGCCGAATTTTTTGATAACTATTAGCTAAATAAGCCATTTCTGGGTAAGCATCAGGGTCTTGCCGTTGTGCTAATATGGACTGATCTGTTTCAATATTTTCCCAGTGTAATTTTCTACGAGATTTTATTTTTTCATTAACCGTTGCTTGCTTGCCATCATATCTATAATAAAAATATTTTTGGTCATAACCAGCTCCATGGTACATTTTTTCATTTTCAATTAATTCATTAATAACTTCAATACGATAGTCCATTGCACGAAACTTAAGCGTATGCCGAAGTGATTGTTGACCGTTAGGGTTCTTTATAACAGCCTCTATTTGGGCAATAGGATTTTCTTCACCTTTCCATAACCACTCTTGAATCCCCCCACCATCGCGTATGGATTTAGTCAAATCTTTGGGCATCGCCTGTAACAAGCTAATAGCTTCTATTAAATTAGATTTTCCAGAGCCATTTGCACCAATCAGCACATTTAAACCTGCATTGAAGGTAATCTCAGTCTCTTCACCAAAAGATAATAAGTTTTTGAGCTTAATTGCTTTCAACATGCGCTTTTTAAAAGTACCCTTCACGCTTTTTCTGTTCCATGGAACCGGATTGGTCGTGATCGATCAACCGTCCCTGGCGTTCAGAGGTGGTGGTCAACAGCATTTCCTGAATAATTTCCGGCAGTGTGGTGGCTTCTGATTCGACGGCGCCGGTTAACGGATAACAACCCAAGGTGCGAAAACGCACTTTTTTCATTTCAACTTTTTCATCGGAACCAATGGGCATGCGGTCATCGTCAACCATGATTAACATGCCATCCTTGTTTACGACAGGGCGTTCCTTGGCAAAATACAGCGGCACAATCGGAATATTCTCCAAGTGGATATATTGCCAGATGTCCAGTTCCGTCCAATTGGACAGCGGAAACACGCGTATGCTTTCGCCTTTGTCTATTTTGCCGTTGTAGATATTCCATAATTCAGGACGCTGGTTTTTGGGATCCCAACGATGGTTTTTATCACGGAACGAATAAACCCTTTCTTTCGCGCGTGACTTTTCTTCATCACGGCGAGCACCACCAAAAGCAGCGTCAAATTGATACTTATCCAGTGCTTGCTTAAGCCCGTCGGTTTTCATAACATCTGTGTGTTTTTTACTGCCGTGGGTAAAAGGCCCGATGCCCTGATCAACGCCATCCTGATTGATATAAACCAGCAACTCCAGCCCCAGTTTTTTAACCATCTGGTCACGAAACTCAATCATTTCCTTAAACTTCCAGGTTGTATCAATGTGCATCAAAGGAAACGGTGGCTTACCGGGAAAAAATGCCTTCACGGTCAGGTGTAACATGACGGCAGAGTCCTTGCCAACGGAGTACAGCATGACAGGTCGTTCAAATTCAGCCGCTACTTCACGAATGATATGAATGCTTTCAGCTTCCAGCTCTTTAAGGTGTGTTAGTTTATGATCAGTCATTAAAAGTCCGTCGGTTAGATGTCGCAGTATGGTTATTGAACGCACTCAATAACAAACATTGCATTTTAATTTGAACAGACTATTAATGCCAGTCATCCTCAAATAAAATGCCGAATGTTGTTAGCAGGTTTACATTGAACGTATTTTTTAGGCTAAATTGGCAGGAAATAAAGTGTAAAGACCTGCATTATCTGCTTTTTCGACCCGGATATAATGGCATATGATAGATTAATGGGGGGCAAAAGCAGTTCTACTTCATAATCCCACATCCTGCCCCCATTATTTTGGAAATTACTTTTGCATGCTACTTTATCAACGCACCTGCGAAAGATAATTGCCGCCAGGCTTCATATAAAACAATAGCGACCGTATTGGATAAATTCAGGCTTCGACTTTCTGCCTGCATAGGTAGGTATAAACAGTTGCTTACACCCGTTTCTACCAAAACATTTGCAGGCAAGCCTCTGGTTTCAGGCCCGAACAAAAAAGCGTCCTGAGCCTGAAAAGCAACATCGCTCACCCGTTGCTTACCTTTAGTGGTCAGGGCAAAAATTCGTCCCGGCTTAACGGTTTCAATAAAAGCACTTAACGAGGAATGCTCTTTGACAGCAACCCATTCATGATAATCCAACCCCGCCCTGCGTAATTTCTTATCGTCTAATTCGAAACCCAAGGGCTTGATTAGATGCAATTGCATCCCTGCATTTGCGCACAAACGAATAATATTACCAGTATTTGCAGGAATTTCAGGCTCATACAAAACAATATGGAACATGATGAGTCGTTACTGGGCAACACTGACTGGCGTGAGCTTCCACAACTCATTATTGTATTCAGAGATTGTTCTATCGGTAGAAAACTTACCGCTGTTAGCACAATTTATAATACTCATTTTTGTCCAGCGATCTTGATCCTGATACGCCGCTTCCACACGTTTTTGTGCATCAATAAAGCTGCGGAAATCAGCAATAGTCACCCAGGGATCATGGGGGCTTTTCATCGACTCAATTATCCCGTCAAAAACGCCGGGCTCAAATTGGTTAAAATGTCCACATTCAAGCAGATTTAGTACTCTCTGCAGATCTTCATCCTGGTTGATTATTGCCACAGGATCATAGTGATGGCGCAACTTTTCAACCTGGTCTTCAGTCAATCCAAACAGAAAGAAATTATCATCGCCGACCTCTTCACGAATTTCGATATTCGCTCCATCCAGCGTACCAATTGTCAACGCACCATTCATCATGAACTTCATATTACCTGTGCCCGAAGCTTCTTTTCCGGCCGTTGAAATTTGTTCTGAAAGATCAGCGCCAGGGCAAATTTTTTCCATCGCGGAAACGCGATAATTTGGCAAGAAAACGAGTTTTAACTTGTCAGCCACATCAGGATCATGATTGATAACATTGGCAACATTATTAATCAGTTTGATAATTTTTTTCGCTATGTAGTAACCTGGCGCGGCTTTACCGCCAATTAAAACACAACGATTCGTCCAGTTTGCCGTATCGCCGCGCTTGATACGGTCATAAAGATGAATAACATGCAGAACATTTAATAATTGGCGTTTGTATTCATGAATGCGTTTAACCTGCACATCAAACAAGGCATTGACATTCAAATCAACGCCCAACTCCTGCTTTTTAAAATCGACCAATCTTTGCTTCGCGCTTTGCTGAACCTCATACCAGCGTTTGCAGAATGCCTTATCGTCAACATAAAGCTCCAGTTTTTTTAATGACGACAAATCCGTTAACCAGCCATCACCAATAGTTTCTGTAATTAACTCAGCTAATTCCGGATTACAAGCCGCCAACCAACGACGGGGCGTGACACCATTGGTTTTATTATTGAATTTTTTAGGCCACATTTCATAAAAATCATGAAATAAGCCTTGTTGCAGCAATTTTGAATGCAGTTCGGCAACGCCATTAACTGAATAGCTACCGACTATAGCCAAATAAGCCATTCTAACGTGTTGTTCACCGCCTTCTTCAATCAGAGACATGCGAGCCATGCGCTCTTTGTCACCCGGCCAGTGAGCTGAAACTTCAGCCATAAATTGAGCGTTAATTTCAAAAATAATCTCCATCAGTCTTGGCAATAACTGCTTAAAAAGATTAACTGACCATCGCTCAAGAGCTTCCGGTAACAGCGTATGATTGGTATAAGCCATAGTGTTACGGGTAATTGCCCATGCTTCATTCCACGCCAGGCCATGAATATCCATCAACAAGCGCATGAGTTCAGCAACTGCGATACTGGGATGAGTGTCATTTAACTGAAAGCAATTTTTCGCGGCGAATTCAGAAAAATCCTTGCCATGTCGACCGACCCAAAGCTCAAGTACATCCTGCAAACTGGCAGAAGCCAGCAAATACTGCTGACGCAAACGTAATGCTTTGCCGTTTTCATTGGCATCATTTGGATACAACACCATGGTGATATTTTCGGCGGTATTTTTTGCAGCGACCGCTTCTGCATAATCACCAGCATTAAACTCCTGTAAATCAAATTGTTCGGTTGCCGTGGCTTTCCATAAACGCAAGGTATTAACTGTGCCATTTTGGTAACCGGGAATCGGCGTATCAAAAGGCACTGCGAGTACATCGTGGGTATCTACCCAGCAAACTCGTGTATGACCATTTTCGTCAACGTGGCTCTCGGTACGTCCTCCAAATTTAATGCGTTGCGTATATTCTAGGCGTTCGATTTCCCAGACATTACCATTGCGTAACCAATGATCGGGTTCTTCTACCTGTTCACCATTAACAATAGTCTGGGAGAACATACCATATTCATAACGCAAGCCATAACCTGTCACAGGCAACTGCAAGGTCGCGCAACTATCGATAAAACAAGCGGCTAAACGGCCTAAACCACCATTACCAAGACCTGCATCCGGCTCTGCTTCCATCAGCTCTTCAAGATCAATTCCCAAATCATACATTGCTTGTGAAACAGTATCATTCAAGCCTAGATTCAGCATTGCATTACTGAGTGTCCGTCCCATTAAAAATTCCATCGACAAATAATAGGCTCTTTTACAATCCTCTTGCTTGTATGCATTATAAGTTTTTTTCCAACGCTGTGTGAGCCGGTCACTAATGACCATCGACAAAGCCTCATAAACATAATTTAGTGATTTACAATTTCCGTCTCTACCTAGTCTGTGACCGTAATACCGCTTAAAATCGAGTTCTATTTCCTTTTTATCTTCACCTAAATCTGGAAGTGAATTAATTATTGGTTGGCTCTTACTGAAACGTCTATGTGGCATAGCTTTTATGATTGGATGAGTTAATATTTAAGATATTTTATCCTAATTTGGATAGAAAACATCACCTTTTAAGATTCTTACAACAGAAAGGACAGAATAGAAAACGTTGTTAGTAAGAACCCCAAAGACGGTAGCTGACTGAAGAGTTTTTTCTTGGCTAAATTAAATTTAAGGGTTTTGCTAAGGAATATACAAACAGTAGCAATCGCAAAATTTAATAAACGACATCTGCTAGCCTTAATTAAAGGTAGCTCGTGTGTGGGGAGGGGGTTAGAATAAGATTGCTTATCAATCTTGAAAAATCAACGCCATTACAAGGTTTATAGAAGGTGATACCAGCCCTGCTTTTATCGACTTGAAACTTGCGTTGATTAATTATTAGTCCATTATTTCACATTTATCACTGGCAGAATCGACTCGATCACGTAATTCTTTGCCCGGTTTAAAATGTGGAACATGCTTTTCAGCTAATTCGACAGACTCACCAGTTTTTGGATTTCGCCCCATACGCGGGGGGCGCTTGTGCAGAGAAAAACTGCCAAAGCCTCTAATCTCAATTCTTTCGCCGGAAGATAATGCCTGATTCATTTTTTCAATGATGCATTTTACCGCCAGCTCTACATCTTTCAATGCCAGATGCGGTTGTTTTTTAGCAAGCTCTTCTATTAATTCTGATTTTGTCACATTCTATCCTATGAAAAAGAATAAAATCAGAGGGCATGCACAAACACATACCCTCATCATGGCCCTTATTTTTCCATTTGCTTAAATATGTCGGCAAATGTGGGTGTACCTGGTGATTGCTGAGAATGATCTTTTATAGAATGTGATTCTTCGTCGTGATCCTTCGCTTTAATTGACAGGGAGATCGATTTACTTTTCTTATCGACACCGATAAATTTAGCCTCAAGCGTATCGCCTTCTTTCAATAATGTACGGGCATCTTCAACGCGATCACGTTGTATCTCAGAAGCACGTAAATAACCTTCAACATTGTCAGCTAAAGTAATAACAGCTCCTTTAGCATCCACTTCTTTAATTGTTCCTTTTACTAAGCTACCTTTTTCGTGTGTAGCCAGGAAGTTTTGGAATGGATCCTGTTCAAGCTGTTTAATACCGAGGGAAATACGTTCACGCTCAGAATCAACCGCTAAAATAACAGTTTCCAGCTCATCACCTTTCTTAAACTCACGAACTGAGGTTTCGCCATCGTCTGCCCAGGAAATATCAGACATGTGTACCAAACCATCGATACCACCATCCAACCCAATAAAAATACCAAAATCAGTGATTGATTTGATTTTTCCGGAGATTTTATCGCCTTTGTTGTGAGTCGCTGCAAA
>JAYTJI010000242.1:0-2626 GCA_043731245.1 Methylococcaceae bacterium
CGGATTGCTTCAGCCGTTATTGATTCCGGATTGGGTAGCCCTGAATCAACTGCTGCACACAGTAAAGCGGCGGCAAGATCGTCAGCTGAGCCTGATTTATCTGCACTCCAAACAGGATGATCGTCTGATTGGGCAAATAATGCTTTAAGTGCGCGGTTGAGGATAAGGATTCTGGGTACTGAACCGGTGACGGTAACAATAGACTTTTCCAGATCAATCTGTTCAGCTTTTAAAGCGGCGGCTTCATCAAGGGTCAGGCCACTGAGCAACAAACCGATCAATTGTTTGCCTTTCAGGTTTGCAGCGTTAAGCAAAATTTTGAGCTGATGACTGGAAAGCTCCCTATAAACAGGTGCCGCAAGGGCATTGTTTTGTTTTTGCGTTAATGGCTGGGCGACAGTTTTTTGGTAATTTAGCAGGTCTGCTGCGGTAGGATTGTACATATGAATACCAGCAAGTGTAACAGGTGAGGGTTGCTCCTGTTTTCGAGTTAAATAGTCGAAAATCCATACCGTAAAAAGACCTAACAATAAGGAGCTGACCAGCGCGATAAGTGCATCACGGTTATAATCCGGCCTTACCGGATCCAGCGACAAGTATGCCCGACTTATAACCGTGCCTTGAGGGTATTTTTCTTTTTGACTGGTTTCGATCTGTACTAATCGCTCTTGCGTTTCACGGTAAAGTTTTTCCAAGCCTTCCAAATCCGTTTTTAAAGCGTCATGTTCAGCAAATTTTGTAGTAAATGCTGCTGCCTGTTTTTTTTGTTCATCGAGTTGGGCGCGAATCTCTACAGTAGTTTGCCGGGCTGCGGCATAAGTATTTTCTGCATCAGACAAAGCGATTTTTTTACCATATTTGCGCTTTTTTTTAATTTCGGCTTGAAGATTTTTAATTTGTTCTGGAATAACCTTTAACGCCGGTTGTTTAGCCAAATAGTCACGGGTAAATCTTTTATCAAATTCGGTCAGTTTTTCCTGTAGCTCTTGCAACCGTTTTTCAAGATCACGCAAGCTACCTTGTTCTTGCTCAGGAACGACCGCTTGATTACGGGTAATGGCCGAATAAATCGCATCCAGGCTTGCTTTTGCTTTAAGCTCATCTTCACTGGCTTTGTTAAGGGAGGCTGTTAGGCCATTAAGTCGGGCCAGCGGCTCATTTTCCTCGCGTCCGGTTGAAGAAATATCGTTAGCTTTTCTGAAATCATCAAGTTCAATCCGTTTCAAATTAATTTTTTCAGCCAGTCCTGTAAGTTCGCCGTCAACAATGCGCGTGGTATTGTCCGTCAACTTTTTGATTTCTTCAGCTCTGGCATCAAGATAAACATCAACCCAGGTATTAACCAGCTCCGGCAAAAATTCACGATCAGTACCTTCTGCTCGGATTTCAACCAGATTAGTCTCAGCAATAGGTTCGACATCCAGATAATTTTGAATATCCGTAGCTGTTAACTCAGGTACAGCATCGAAAGTGGAAGACTCTTTAAGCCGCGACAAGGTTCCTGCAATAAGCTCGTGTCCCAGCAAAATTTGTTTTTGTATAGCAACATGCTGAATGTCTGCTTCAGTGCTTTCACGGTCTATCGCCGTCATTGCCGAGGTTAGCAAAGTTGCACTGCTACGGTAAATAGCGGGTCGGCTGTAGTTATAGGTCAGGCTAAGAACCGCACTGCTTAGAAAAACAGCGATAAAAATGATAAACCTGTGTGACCGAAACCAGGGCTTTTGAATTAAGCCGGGCTGCAAATTGAAGCGGTTGTCGGGGTAAATTTCGATTTGAGGTGAGTAATTTTTCATAGCTTGCTTCAACCTTTAGATGCGAATTTTAGAATATGTCATGAAACACAGAAAATATCCAGTTTACGATTATCTGATTCTGACTGTCATCCCGATTAAACCCTTTTGAGTGACACAATTCCGTGTGCTGATAATACCGGCTTGTTTGCTTACAGAGCTTGCACTTAAAGGGTTCTCAAGCTGACGAGACTGTGAAAGTATTCTGAAAACAGGCTTAAAAACGTTTTTACCATTTTTCAAGTGATTGTTTTTACTTAAGACCGGAGTAAAAAACATGTTTTTTTACTCCACACACTAATACTTTCACAATCTCTGACGCTTAGAAACCAGGGAATTGAACACAGACAGCAATTACCCCGTCGCGTTTATTGGCTTAGGTAGGATAGAAGGCGCATCGTCCACTATTGATGCGCCTTGTTTTGTCCGACATTTAAGTAAGTGCATCGGGTAGATGCGCTTACCCAGTGCTATTGTTACTTTGGGTGGCAATGATAGTGCTATGGATTAACCTGTCAACCCAACCCTTCCATAATCTCGTCACTGATATCCGCATTGGAATACACATTCTGCACATCGTCCAGATCTTCCAAACGGTCTATCAAACGCAGCATTTTCTCTGCATCATCGGCATCGAGTTCTGCTATGGTTGCAGCTTGCATGGTGACTTCGGCATTGTCGGGTTCAAAACCGGCAGCGACCAGGGCATCTTTTACGGCTAAATAATTTTCGGGGGTGGTCATGACATCAACTGCGCCGTCATCATAGCTGATAACATCTTCCGCACCCGCTTCCAGCGCGGCTTCCATCAGCGCGTCTTCGTCAACAGAAGG
>JAYTJI010000243.1:0-2119 GCA_043731245.1 Methylococcaceae bacterium
ATTTAATTCCACTATATCAATATCATCCAATTCAAGTCCGGCGCGTTTCAAGGCTTTATGGGTTGCAGCGACCGGCCCGATACCCATGATTTCCGGCGCGCAGCCCGATACCGCAATAGCTTTTATTCTTGCCAGTCTATCCAGACCGTGAGCAATGGCGTAGTCTTCGCTGCAAACCAGTACAGCTGCCGCGCCATCGGTTAAGGGAGACGAAGTTCCGGCGGTAACGCTACCCGTTGCCTGAAAAGCGAGAGGCAGTTGGGCAAGAGCTGCGGCGGTGGAATCGGGCCGGATACAGCCATCCCTGTCAACAAGATCAATGGGGATAATTTCACCGGCAAACCGGCCTTGCTGTTTAGCTGCATAGGCTTTTTGCTGACTGAGCAGTGAGAAGGCTTCCTGATCAATACGGCTTGTGTGGTATTGCCTGGCGAGGTTTTCAGCGGTATCGCCCATGCTGATATAAGCCTGGGGAAAGGTCTCATAAAGAGCCGGATTAGGCATGAAGTTGTAGCCGCCCATGGGGATTCGGGTCATGGATTCAACGCCTGCACAGATAAACACTTCTCCGGCATTCATTTGAATAGCGCCAGCCGCAATATGTACCGCCTGCATGGACGATCCGCAAAAGCGGTTAACGGTCGTACCCGCAACGGTAACAGGTAGCCCTGCCAAATGAACAATCAGCCTGGCCAGATTAAGCCCTTGCTCGCCTTCGGGAAAAGCACAGCCCAAGATAAGATCTTCTATATCCTGTGGGTTTACCCCGGTTTTATTGATCAAACCCTTAACGACCTGGGCGGCGAGGTCATCCGGTCTGACTTTGCAAAGCTGGCCTTTAAACGCTGGCGTAAACGGTGATCGACAATACCCTGCAATAACAACATTTTTCATAGTCCTGCCTCCTGTTAAATGCCCGGTTCCAAAAAGAGCTCAGGCATAGTTTAAAAATAGGGCTTTTTTTGGACTGATAGTAACGCTATTCGTTTCATAAGCGCAATGATGCTTCGAACTATTGGTGGGATCAGGTAAATAATAGTCTGCCCAATGAAAATAACCACTGTCATGAGCTGCTACATCGAAAGGACTTCAGCCTTCGATAATTAAAGGAATGCGAATAGATTGTCCAGGCTGTATTAAGCTGCCCGCTGCAATATTATTTAAGATTAGAAGATCGTGAAGATGCACAGAATATTTGGACGCGATGGTATAGGGCGAGTCACCGGCCTGTACAATATGAACTTCATGAGCTGGACTACCGATGTGGTTTGGCTTGGTCAGTGCCCTTGCTTGCGTGATTTTCAGAGCCGGTTTTTGCGACAATCCGGCTATTAATCCTTCCGATAAGCCATTGGGAAATTCTTCATGGCTATTCCAGGAAAAAATATCATTTATAAAATAATCCTGAAAGTAATTGCTAAGATCAATTTTGGCTGCAACAGCTGGACTCCCCTTTGCTGCTATTAGGATAGGGTCTTCCTTAGATGTAATAATCGGTAACCAAACGACGGTATTGGCTGGTAAAGCAATCCGCCCTTCAGCAGCGCCTTTAGTCCATGAAGGATTTAGTTCTGCTAAGCTGCTGTAATGTATGTGGTATTTTTTTGCAATCTCGCCCGATGTCATCTTCTGCATGATTTCTACGCGCTTAATTGAAGGCGGCTGTTGATAATCAATGCCTTTGGGGAAATAGCGTGATAAATCCGTCATAATGTCGCAGATAGCAAGAAATTCGGCATAATAATTTCGCGAAGCAAAACCGAAACTTGCGCCATCATAGTCCTTTACTATACGGGCGATGTCCTTGCCATGCTCCTGCCGTGCCCTAAGCATTCCCGAGAGCCCGTAATTATAAGAGGTTACCGCAAGCCCCCAATCCCCCAGCTTGTTATAAGCATAGGCTAGATATTTTGCAGATCCGCGTGTTGCAAGAATGGGATCGTAACGTTCATCCATGGACTCATCAATGCGTAAATAACGTTTTCCCGTAACAGGCATAAATTGCCAGACGCCGACTGCCCCGGCCGGTGATCGGGCGGTTGTGGCGAAAGCCGATTCAACATGGGGCAGATGGGCCAGCTCTTCCGGCAGGAGATTCTCGTGAAAAACTTCGCGCATC
>JAYTJI010000244.1:0-3617 GCA_043731245.1 Methylococcaceae bacterium
CGCAATTAGAACAATCATGAACGAGCCGAATACATGCAATATCTCAGACTTGCCTAACGACATGATAGGTTGGCTTAAGATTTCTTTATAAATGACCACCACAACGTCTAACACGCACCAAAGAACCGTGATCATCATTAACAATGCTAACGCTTTAACAGCAAAACGGATCCCGGAATGCAGGAAATAAATAAATTTATCTTCCTCATCCAGGGATAATTCATCGTGGATATTCTTCTTTTTCCCCTCGTTGCGAAAATGGTTCAATAAGTTATTGATCAAATTCAACTTATTGCTATCGATGTTGCCGCTCATATCAGTATCGAAGAATTTGTTCAGCCCTGGTACATCGCGTAATTCATCTTTGTCAATCCGCTTAAAGCCCATAGTCCATTCGGCATATTCGCGCTTGGTAATTTTTTTCTTCTCAATAATGCGAAAGTCTCTATGGCGCGGGTCTTTTTTTATGTCGACTAATAAATCCTCAATTACTTTATCTTCGCCCTCAAGTATCTGGATAAACTCGCTACCGGTATAGAGAAGCATACCGGATACTCCGATACATACATTATTTAGCCGCGCAGTATTTAGAATATTTATGAGATCATCCGTAGTTATGGGCCGTGTTGGGGTGCTGATGTAAGTGGTCTGAATCATATCGCTCACTGTTCGAATTAGTTGCCGTAGTTCAGACTTAATTTGAAAGTTACTTATATTTGTTAAAATCTATATTAAGTCTGGATTTTTATAGGTAATGCTCAGCGCAATAGTTTTTTATTTTTATCATCCTCTTGCATCTGAAAGGCAATTTTCAGGCTAATCAGTTAATTTGAGCAATGCTTTTTTTAAATCTGAAGAAAAAGGCTCATTGCCAAACCAGACATTCAAATAAGCCAGCGCGATCACAGGATCTTGTATGGTCGCCAAATCCTTACCGTTTAATTGCAACAATAAACCAGTCAGGGGATCATAGATAAGATCATAGTAATCGCCTGCTTTTATGTCCTGATAGTTGTTGTTAAACCGATCAAACGATGTTTTCCATAGGCTGAATTTTTGTCCCAAATTGATTTTTAAATATTCATAAGCAGCCTCCCGGAAAGCTTTTGCCGGAATGGATTTTTCATATAAAAATCGCAGCCGCTTGGGCGTGATCGAAAATATATCTGAAAGGTTATTACAATCCTCAACATACAGCGCGGCATTGCCGACATGAATCAATCGAAATGCTTTAAGTTCGGCCTGGCTGCAAAGTTTAAGCGGGGTCTTTGTATTAACCTGAGCAGGAAAAAGCGCTTCAGAATGCCCTTGTGAAATGAGTGCAAAGAAACCGATAACTACACACTTTATCAATCGTATAAACCATTTTTTATCCATCTTAATATGCCTCCGATTATAGGTAAGTGTTGATAAAAACCCTGCATGCTGTCCCAATAGTCCTGATGTAATATTATTTTATTATCTGCATTAAACCGTAAATGACTAATGCCTATCGATTGAATATTATAATCCTGTCCCATAGCTCTAAATCGGGTTTGCATCAGCCAGCGGGCATAAGCATCCTTGCCATTGTCCTGAACGCTCAATACTTCAAATTTGATGGAGTCAAGCTGTTGCTGGGTATGTTTCAAGTACTTCAATAAGTTCTGTCGATCGTGAATAGTGACCAACGTATCGTTGAAATAAATTTTTTCAGCGTAGGTTTCAGCTATTTGTTTGTCTATGGAACCACTGTCCAGTTGATCATACAGCTTGATAAATGCCTGGATATGCTGGTGTGATTTAACAGAAGAATCGGCTGGTGCCAAAACCAGATATTCCTGCATTGGGTTGGGTTCAATACGACTGCAAGCACTAAGTAAAGCAAGTAAAACCAAATAACATTTCATGAGTAACCTCCTTTTTTATGAATTAACTATCTCATACTGGCTGCTCTATAACGTGAACGATTAAGGCAAAAGCGTTCACGCAACAGTCACGCGAGATGATTTTAAATACACACAAATTCGTAATCCAGGAGCGATTGATGTTTTTGACAACAAAGCTTACCAAGCTGCTGAGCTGGTTTGATAGCAACACAGTAAAGGAAACCGAAAATGTCGGTGTAGCAATTGACTGGCTTAGGGTGATTCCGTTTATCCTGATGCACCTTGTTTGCCTGCTGGTTTTTGTGGTTGGCTGGAGCCCTGTGGCATTGTGGGTGGCACTGTTTTCGTATCTTATCCGTATGTTTGCCATCACCGCCTTTTATCATCGCTATTTTTCCCACAAAGCTTTTAAAACCAGCAGAATCTGTCAATTTCTGTTTGCCTTACTGGGTGCAACAGCCACCCAGCGCGGGCCGATATGGTGGGCATCGCATCACCGCCGGCATCATCTTTATTCCGATAAAGACAAGGATATTCATAGTCCCAGACATGGATTTTTATGGAGTCACATGGGCTGGTTTTTATGTCTGAAAAATTTTACTACGCGAGAAAATTGCGTACGTGATTTGCTGAAATTCCCGGAACTGCGCTGGCTGGATCGTTTTGATATTTTTGTACCGATTGCGTACGCTTTTTTTATGCTGGGGCTAGGTAAATGGCTGGAAGTCTATTTTCCGGAACTTAATACCAATGCTTCGCAAATGCTGATATGGGGTTACTTCGTGTCTACCATTGTGCTGATCCATTGCACGCTTTGTGTGAATTCTATGGCGCACATGCTGGGCTCAAAACGCTATCAGACGAATGATGATAGCCGTAACAACGGCTTTCTGGCCTTGATCACTCTGGGTGAAGGCTGGCATAACAATCATCATCATTATCCTGTTTCAGCCAGACAGGGATTTTTTTGGTGGGAAATTGACATTAGTTACTATCTTTTAAGGATAATGTCGTTATTTGGTTTGATCTGGGATTTGCAAGCGCTACCCCCCGAAAGAATAAAATCAAACCTTGTTCAAAAGGCATCGAAAGGATGAAAATAGCCATTATAGGTAGCGGAATTTCCGGTGTTTATACCGCTCATTATTTAAGCAAGCAACATCAAGTAACGATCTTTGAAGCGAGTCCTTATCCCGGCGGACATACCGATACCCATAACATCGTACTGGAGGAGCGTAATTACCCCGTAGACACCGGTTTTATTGTCTTCAACGAACATAATTATCATTATTTCTGTCAGTTCTTGAGTGATCTGGGTGTGGCTTCCCAGCCTTCTGACATGAGTTTTAGTGTTGTAAACGCCCTTACGGGGCTAGAATACAATGCCACCACGATGGATAAATTATTCTGCCAGCGGCGAAATTTGTTAAGCCCCCGCTTTTATCGCATGGTTAAGGATATATTGCGTTTTTATCGTGAAGCACCGTCGTTATTAATCAGCACCGATGATGCTTTAACGCTGGGTGAGTATCTCCAAAATAACCGCTACAGCACGGCATTTATTGATGACCATATTTTGCCTATGGGTTGCGCGTTATGGTCGGGACCATCCGAAGCGGTGAAGCAATTTCCGGCGCGTTATTTCGTGAGATTCATGGCTAACCATCAGATGTTAAAGACCACTGATAGGCCGGAGTGGCGCACTATTAGTGGCGGTTCTTCGATGTATATTCAAGCGTTTCAGAGGAA
>JAYTJI010000245.1:0-5778 GCA_043731245.1 Methylococcaceae bacterium
TTTCTTAGACATCGGAAACAGCGCACTCGATCAATTAATACAGGCTTAGGATCGCAGCCACCCTACCGCGCGAGCGGTTTAGTCCACTGGCCCACAGCGGTCATAGAACCCTGATTTACGAGTGGCTGCACTCTCACCTAAAGCGGCCATATTAATTGACTTACTGCCAGCATAACAACTGAAAAAATAAGTCGCCTTGACTTTATTAAACGGAGTAATATTATATGCGATATGAAAATACCCCGCGTTGTTTTGGATACCAATGTTCTAGTCGCCGCATCAAGAAGCCGGAATGGAGCTTCGTTTGCATTGCTATTTGCGCTAAAAAACGGTCAATTTATAGCACTGGCGTCGGTACCGTTGATGCTGGAATACGAAGCTGTGCTGAAGCGACCGGAACAACTGGCTGTCAGCGAACGAACCGAGGCCACGACCGATGCCTTCCTGGACGCACTGTCGTTATTTATTGAACCCGTACACCTGCATTACCTTTGGCGACCACAATTACGTGACCCAGCCGACGAGATGGTACTGGAAACCGCATTAAATGGCCGTGCCGAAGTGCTGGTCACCTTGAATGTTGCTGATTTTGTTCCCGCCAGCCATTTTAGACTGCCGGTGTTGACCCCAGGCGCTTTTTTGCGCCAACTGCAAGAGGAGAATACCTGATGACCAACTATGCGCTACGCGTCCCCGAATCTCTGTTTACTTATGCCCGCAAGGTGGCGGAGGAAGAGCATGTATCCATGAACCAGTTTTTCGTCATGGCCATTGCCGAAAAGGTTTCCGCATTGAAGACCGAGACCTATTTTCGTGAGCGACAATCTCGTGGCGAGTTCAATGCTTTTGACACCTGGCTCAACGCCAGTCCAGATATAGAACCGATGGCAGGCGATGAACTGACTTGACTTGGCCTCGGCTTAAATCCTCATAAATCCAGCATGATGAAAACTCCGAGTTCATTTTTCAAATTTGTAACAAAAGATAGAACAGACATTCTTTCCAATGGAATGATTAGATTTACCCCGCCAGTAGATTTTAATGATCCATTTGAGCTAAGCCCTGTCATAACTCACCTTACTAGATGCTGGATCAGTCATATAACAGCAAACACTTCACTTGAATATCAATATGAAAAAGAAGATTACGCATTTTCCACAAATAGATTCAATAAAATCAAGCAGTATCAAGAAATAGTTGAGCAGCACGCAAATACACATGGCATATTGTCGCTAAGTGCATCATACGATACGAACATAAACCCAGCGATTTTTATGAGGCATGATAGCGACCCAAGAAAAAATTTGCTTATGTGGGCACATTATTGTGATAGGCACACTGGATTTGCAATTGAGTTTTCGCCCGGTTTCATTCAGGGCAGTATAGAAGAAGTTATCTACACAAAAAAAGACCAATGCTCACGTTTGAAGAAATATGCGCAGGCAATCATCTAATATATCTACACAAAAGCATCGAATGGGAATACGAGAGCGAGTGGCGATGTTTCAAAAAACTAGCTGAATAAGATAACGAACCAGTCCCCGGAGTTCATTTATTTCGCCTTAATAAGGAAGCTTTCAAATCAATCACGTTTGGGTGCAAAGCCGGTAAGGAAACACGAGAATCTGTTCTCAAAATATTAAACTTAGACAGCGCATATAAAGACACGCAAACTTTCTTTGCCAACTTAGATGAAAATTCTTTTTCCCTCGATTTTCATCAAGAAACTCATTCAAATGGAAAGCGTTGGTCAAATGCGAGAGACTTCTCGGGGCAATCCATTCTAACTCAAAAGCTACCTGGCGCTTTTTAATATTACGGGTTTAATAACTAGGCTAACATTGCGCCGCACTGGACTCCGTTAACGCTCTGCCGCTGAGCTTTGTGTTAATCGACTGTTTTTGGTTTTTTAGCCGACATACGCTGAAATCCTTGAATGTCTTCGATTGGCCGTTTACTGCCTGCCACGCAGCTATACTCCACGCGGTCAAGTTTTCGGTTTTTTAAAATAACTGAAAGTTCAAGGTCATCAAGCTTTGCATCTCATTTTTGAAACGGGTACCAAGATCACTGATGCAGGTATTGATGCTATTTCTAAAAGTATCGAAACGGTCGTAATGCTTGCTATACAGAACTTGTTTTTTAACGAAACGCCATAACCGCTCGATCAAATTCAAGTTGGGTGAATAAGGTGGCAAATACAGCAACTCAATATTCAATTCTTTTGCTTTGTTGGCAACCGACTGGCATTTTTGATATCTGGCGTTATCCAATATTAGCGTAATGGGTCGCCCGCTACTAGCGTAGGCGTTAGCAATTTTGTCGAGGAATTCACAGAAAACGTCCTGGTTAATATAGGTATCATTGGTTACCGTGATGGCCTCGTGCGTGATCGGGTCATAAGCGCCTAAGACATTGTGGCGTTTGCGCCCGCTGGCGGAGGGCAGTAATAGACGCACGAAGCACCAGACCATCCCTAAAAATGCACCCATTACGAAGTGAGCCGCATCGACGAACAGAACGGTACGATTGCCTTGTTTAGCCTCATCCAAAGTCGACTGTAACTGTTGGTCGTGAAATTCTTGTTGGGCTTGACGCTGCTTGTCATCATTCATCGCTTTACCGGGAACTACTCCACAACGCCTGCATTTCATGCCTATCTTTCTAAGAAATTCCCTGCAAGCAGAAGGCTTCAAACAGATACCTGTCTCTTTATCAATCATTTCTATAGCTTGGTTGACAGTATGCGGCACTTGTTTTTTAAAGAGTTCCTTTAGCTGCTCTGTATACGGCTCCAATTGGCTTTTTGGTTGGTGATAATTTTCCTCCAATAAGCCTTGTAAGCCGCTTTCGTCATACTTCTTCGTGTAATTGGTCACCGTGTCTTCGTCAATTCTTAAGAGCTCCGCTACTTCCTCGCGCTGGTAACCTTTTTTTCTAAGGTAAACCACCAAGCATTTTTTTCGTGCGCGTGAATTCTTATTCAATGTCATTTCAGGAAAAAGTTCGTCCAATTGCTTCTCTGTCATTATTTGGCGTTAGGAATTAGCTGGTTTAGGTATTTTTACAATATTTTAGGGTAACTGGAAACCGATATTTTGACCGCGCGGAGTATATATTTAGCTGTCAATTTTACGTCTGCTTGTGGACTAATACCAGATTCTTGATGCCTTGGTAGAAACTGGCAACGAATGGGAAGTTACGAAAAGCTCATACAACCTGTCGGGAGACTTTCCTAAAAAGGTTGTTAACCTTCTTGCGTCCAGTTACCCTAATTTTTCATCACACCCAATCCAATCGCGATGTGTGCCAATTCAGCTACTGATGACACTTTAAGTTTACTTCTGATTTGCGTGCCATAATTGGCAACGGTTTTATAACCAAGACAGAGCTCGTCGGCGATTTTATGAGCCGTCAAACCTTTTGCCAGCAGCAGAAATACGTCGAATTCCCGTGCGGACAATGACTCGATAATGACTTTGTAATCCACTTCGGGGGTTTCCTGGCTATCCCTTGAAAGCATATCTTCATGCCTGATCAAACCTGGCTCAATATAAACATCGCCTCCGGCTATTTTCTGTATCGCTGTAATCAAAATCCCAGGATGTGCGTGTTTGGTAATATAACCTTTTGCGCCTGCATTCATAGCTCGATCCACATAAACCCTTTCATCATGAACGCTAAAAACCAGGATTTTGGCAGAACTATCACGATTGCAAACCCGCCGTATGGTTTCCAGGCCACCGATGCCGGGCATGGATAAATCCATCACCATCACGTCCGGCTGCTTTTCCAGATACAACTGACAGGCTTGCTCACCCCGCTCCGCTTCGGCTACCACCTCGATAGTGTCTTCTGTCGCCAGCAACATTCTAAAACCTGCACGCACGACCGCATGATCATCCACGAGTATAACTTTTATGCGATCTTTCATGGCAGCGGGATACTCGCGGTAATGCTCATGCCCTGCTGCGGCTGGGTTTGGATAGTCAATTCACCACCCAGACTGTTGATTCTTTCTCTCATACCCAATAGCCCAAAACCTGTTTTAATAGTTCTTTTTGGTTGATTTAAAACGCAGCCTTGCCCATCGTCAGTTACGCGTAACAGAAGCGTTCTTTCTGTGTTTGAATGATGTTCAATTTCAAGCTTGATACTCGCCTGCGTAGCCTGGGCATGTCGGACAATATTAGTTAAGCATTCCTGCACGATTCTATATACCTGGATAGTAATTTTGTGCTCCAGTGTATCAACTTCATCCGGGCAGTCTATGCTGAACTTTAACGCTGGATTTCTTATGCTCCAATGACTTAAAAGATCTTCCATCGTTGCTTTCAGACCCAGTTCGGTTAACACCAGGGGGTGTAGCTGATGCATCATGGAACGCACTACCGTCATCAAGTGGTCACAGACACTGATAATCGCATCAGTGCTTTGTTTGATGTCGGCTTTTTTGTGTGCGGCAGTTACCGCCATCACCTTGATAGCGGTCAGTGATTGCCCCAGTTCGTCATGCAGTTCCTGAGAAAGCCGCTGCCGTTCATCTTCCTGTATTGCCAATGAATGTTGGGTTAAAGCGCGACTTTCCTGCTGGCTGGCATTCAACTCACCGGTCATGTGATTGATGGCTTTAGCAATGCTGTCATATTCCTGAATGGAAAAATCAGGCAGCTTTTGCTGGTATTGCCCCGTTTCAATGATTTTTAACGCGTTGACAATGACGGCAATGGATTTAAGGGCTTTATTAAACGCCAGATTGACGGCCAAAAAAGTAAACAGTGTCAATAGCAAAAGAGTGCTGAAAAATCCCACGCTTTCTTCCCAGACTTCTGTTATTTCATCCAATGGATTGGCCTGAATAATCAGCATCAGTTGTTTGCCAGCCAAGGTTGTAATCGGGTGTTCAGCTTTTGGGTGCTGACCTTCGACCAGATTGATGAACCATTGCGGCGGCTTTTTTTGATGATTTGCGGGTTGATTTTTAGGGGCAACGCTGATTATTTCGCCTGAGGGCGCTTCCAGTTGAATGCTTAAATGCCGGGTTTCTTTCAGTGCATTAAATTGAGGCAACCAGTCGGTTTCAGTGTGCGGCTTTTGCGATGTTAGCGAAAAGCCGAATTTTATCAGTTGCACAGCCAGATTGATGGATGAATCGACTTCTTTGTCCACGGCATTGCGAGCCTGCCAGATAACAATTGATCCGCCCAGTAGCAGAATGCACAGGGAAGAGATCAAAATTCGCAGGTTGATTTGGTAGCGCAGGCTCATGTTTTTGAAGACTCGACACTTGCAACATCGGGTTGATGATATGCAAAAACACACCATTATTCATGCGTACAGAATTATCCGCTATAGGAAAAATTCTTTTTTTCTGCAATACGATTTTTTTGGATTGAAACCGCCCATTATTTTTGTAGATTAGCGGTTATGCGGGAATTCCCGTTCCAGCGCTTGCCTGGAACGGGGGTACACTATTTTATCTTTTTTCATCGGCCTCTTCGCCAATTTCCCATTCTTCTATTGATACTTCAATAATCTTACCATTAGCCGCATTCACTTCAACTTTGGTTTCTACGCCTTTATCGTTGACTATATCAAATTCATAGCTGGCATCGCCATTCTCTTCGATTTCGTATTCAACTTCCTGGACATTGCCGGGGTGGGCTTTAAGCGCAATGTCCATGGCTTCTTTTTCTGACACTTTCAGGTTTTTCTTGAAAGCTTCGTCATCGACACTGCTTGCTTCGCTTTCAGTTTCGGTAATTTTGCCAGTTTTGG
>JAYTJI010000246.1:0-1095 GCA_043731245.1 Methylococcaceae bacterium
GCCAATACCAGACATCTTTATGTTCGGGATGAACAGTAATGCGTATTTTATTTCTATCAAACCGGGCATCATTAATCCGGTCTTCGACATGACCAAACAACGCTTGCCTGACCGGAAATCCAGAAGGTGATTCCAAATCCAGCAAGCGCGGTAATATGCGCCCGAAGCCGCTGGCATCCAGCACAAGATCAGCCTCATAATACAATATTTCACCTGCCTTATTTCGAACCGTGAGCTTTGGTTTATCACCTGAAAAATCGGCCGCAATCACCTCCATCAGCCACTGAATATCGACGCCCATGCGTACCGCTTCATCGGCAAGCAATTTATCAAATTTACCGCGCTGAACCTGAAACGTAGTACCCATGCCTTCGGAAAACTTATCTTCAAAAGAAAACTCATTATGTTGATTTTTATAGACAAACGAAGCGCCGTTTTTAAATTGAAAACCGGCATTAACAACGGCTTCCAACATACCCGCCTGTTGAATAAACGCCATACATTGCGGCAGTAAGCTTTCACCAATACTAAAACGGGGAAACTGCTGCCGCTCAAGAATTGTCACTTGATAACCTTTATTTTGCAGCAATGCACCGGCAATACTGCCCGAAGGGCCAGCGCCGATAATAAGAACTTTACTAGTTTGATTATTTGTCATTTTAATTTTTATAACCTCTATATCCAATCAATGGCGCCCCCATAAGCGCTGTTAAAATACCTACTGAGATAGTAAAGCCAAAGGCGTGGACGATTTCTGTAGAACTAATAGCTAATAAACCAAACGCCAATAATGTCGTTAATGCCGAGAGTGTGACAGCCAGCGAGGTGCTCGCGCGTTTATCTTCGGCCATAAAAAAGAATACCGCATCATCAATCCCTATGCCCAATACCAGCAATAGCGCAAATAAATTAAACAGGCTAAACAACTGGTCAAACCAACCCGTCATCGCGAGTGAAGCCAGTGCCGCGACTACCGGCACCGAGATGATAGTCAAGCCATTGCGCCAGCCAAATTTTAAACCCAAACCGATAAAAACCAGCCCATAAGCCCCGACCAATAAGTAACTGGCTCTAACCCGATAACGCGCAAACAGT
>JAYTJI010000247.1:0-2143 GCA_043731245.1 Methylococcaceae bacterium
TATTCTTATCTTCTTATGGTTAGGTTCTTCATTATTAAGGTTTTCTGGAAACTGCAACAAACCTTGTAAAATAGCGCTTTGCATTAAATTTAAACGCGCCTCTATGTCAGTCCACTGAATCCAAGCCTCATGCCCAAGCGCAATTTCAAGCGAACACACGCCATGCGTACTTGCCCATAAGGTTTGGGCGATCAACTCAAAATCGGTCAGCTCCGGTTTGAATAAACCCGCATCAAAGGCCTCTTGCATGATTAACTTTAATTGTGCATAAGCGTCTTGTTCCGTATTACCTTGCTGAATTTTAGTAGTTTCTAAATTACACGGGGCACGCGGAGTCATAAACATCAGGCGATAATGATTAGGATGTTGCAGCGCGAACATTGCGTAGCCTTTACAAAATGTTTGAATGCGCTTAATTAAATCAGGTATCTGCATAACCTCGCGCATACCGCTGGCGAGTGCTAAAAAATCTTCATCGCACACCGCTTGCAGCAATGCCTCTTTATCGGCAAAGTGATGATATAAAGTAGTGGCTGAGTAATTGATTTTTTTTGCAATTTCGCGCATAGAAACCGCTTCGATACCTCGCTCTACAAACAACGTGCGGGCTGCATCCAGGATACTGGATCTTAGTTTTTCACGGTCTTCGGGCGATTTAATTTTAGGCGGCATGAGACTCAAAACATCAATTAACAGCGTTAAATTAACAGTGTTAATATGAAAAGTAAAGTCTTTGGGTGATAAAAACAGGTCTACTTGCTCAAGGCGCGCTTCTTAAGCGAGGGTCTATTTTAAACTCGCAAGATCAATAACAAAGCGGTACTTTACATCACTTTTCAACACCCGTTCGTAGGCTTCATTAATCTGCTGGATAGGAATGATTTCGATGTCGGAAGCAAGCGCATTTTCTGCACAAAAATCAAGCATTTCCTGAGTTTCTTTCAAGCCGCCAATCAAAGAACCGGCAATACGGCGCCGCTTGAAAATCAAGTTGCCAATAGTGGGGGAAGGATGCGGATGGTCAGGAATACCCACCAGGCATAAAGTACCGTCACGCTTCAGCAATGCTGTGTAAACATCGAGGTTATGCGGTGCAGCCACGGTGTTCAGGATAAAGTCAAAACTGGCAAAATGCTTTTGCATCTCATCTGGGTTTCTGGAAACAACTACTTCATCAGCACCGAGCCGTTTGGCATCTTCTGCCTTGCCTGGTGTGGTAGTAAAAAGCACGACGTATGCGCCAAACGCATGGGCAAATTTTATTCCCATGTGCCCAAGTCCGCCCAAACCAACAATGCCGACTTTATCACCCTTACCTATATTCCAGTGTTTCAACGGTGAATAAGTGGTAATTCCCGCGCATAACAAGGGAGCTACAGCGGCCAGATCAAGCTTGTCTGAAACATGGAGCACAAAATCCTGATTGACGACGATCTGTCTGGAATAGCCGCCGTAATGGGTTCCGCCGGTATGCTTATCGGGACTGTTATAAGTAAACTCTGCATCATTACAAAATTGTTCCAAATCATCTTGGCAATCTGGACACACTCTACAGGAGCCAACCAAACAGCCGACACCGACACTATCACCGGGCTTAAAATTACTTACCTCACTGCCCACTTTGGTTACTATGCCAACAATTTCATGGCCGGGTACCATCGGAAATACTGCGTTACCCCACTCATTACGCACTTGATGAATATCGGAGTGACAAACCCCGCAGAATAGAATCTCAATCTGAACATCAGTGGGTGCAGGATCCCGCCGTTCAAAACTGAACGCTACCAGCGGAGAGTTGGGATTATGAGCTGCATAGCCTATTGTTTTTTGCATAAAATGCTCCTCGTTTAGATTTAAGGACATATTTCCTATTTTGAGAAATCAGTGCCTATGCTCACTAGTAGGCTTTATTATTTACGAATTCATTTTCTACGCAAGGACTTTTGAATCTGAAGTTTCCCAGTTTTTTGGGAGCATGAATATTAGAGAGTGCTAATTTTCGAAAAATATTAGCTAACTCTAATATACAATCACAAATCGCCCTATTGTTCTTTAAAAAACAATAACTTATTGATGAATGAGGCCTTGTTTTATTGTATAATACAGGATTCTAAGCCACTGATTATACGAATAAAACGGCCTC
>JAYTJI010000248.1:0-3174 GCA_043731245.1 Methylococcaceae bacterium
TCATGTTCCAGATCAAAATACCGCGCTAACCCCATGCCTACCAATACCACAATCAATGGAGCCGGGATCATCTTTAAAGTCGGATTTTTCAGAATCGACCAGATAATCAGGATCACTAACCCGGTCAGACCAATAATGGCAATATCCGGATTAAGATTCATAATACTGTGTGGAATTTGTGCGATTGTCGAAAACAGACTGCTGCCCTTCTCCGGCGTAGTGCCCAGCACCACATGAATTTGTTTGGCCATGATAATAATACCAATGGCCGCCAACATGCCATGTATGACGGATGCCGGAAAAAAGGAACTGAGCCGACCGGCTTTAAAGACACCCATGAGTATCTGCAACACACTCGCAAAAACGATTGCGGCCAGGGTATAACGGTAACCCGCCATCGCGTCGCCTTCTCCCAAGCTCTGGACTGCGTCCAAAACCACCACAATTAAACCCGCCGCCGGGCCATTGATAGTAATGAATGAGCCACTAATTCGCGAAACCATTATCCCGCCGATAATGGCCGTAATAATCCCTGCGGAAGGTGGAAAACCGGAAGCCATTGAAATACCCAAACACAAAGGCAAGGCGATAAGGAACACCAAAAAACCGGACAGCAAGTCACTGCGCCAGTTTTCTTTTAGACCTGCCAGGCCTGTTTTTGGTAATAATGATAGTGAGCTTTTGTTCATACATATCCTCGATAGCTTAAAGTTCGTATCTTTTAAAGTTAGCGAAAACTATGCCATCTAAATATTATTAAAATAGCGGTATGATTAATAAAGAAAAATTTATTTGTAACCATTGAAAAAACAGCGACTATGAGTTGAGTGCTGGTTTATATAAACCAATGCACCGGTTGATATAAACCGCGTATCAGGCTTCTATCAAATTTCATCCATGATTCCCCGCTATTTTTTGAGCGGCATTAATATTGCTGGCATTTAAGCAAGGGCAGGGCATTAAAAAATATTTTTGTAGTGTATTATCATGCCGAGCTAACGTTTTTCTGTAGGCGTCATATTTGGATGTACCCATTGTTCATAGCTATCTGCACAACTTTTTATAACGTAACAATCAGTTGAAAATTTATTTTGCGCCCATTCCTGCTGGATGATTGCATGGATGCAGGATCTAAGGAATGAAAATTAAATAACTTGTGCATTTGAATCGTTGTGGGAGCGGCTTTAGCCGCGTAATTCGCGGCTAAAGCCGCTCCGTTAACTCCCATGTCCAGATTACTGAGTAACCGTTCCTAAAACACTAACAGTAGACGCTTTAGGCGACGCTGGAGCAGTTGCCGAGAGAGGTGAGGAAATTAAAATAAAGCACTTACATTTACCTTAACATCAAGCGGATTTTTGATATGAAAAACAATCTCGAAACAGATGATGGTAATGCCTTTTGGAGCCGTTCGGCTCAGCAGCAACTTGAGCAGTTATCGACAACGCCTCAAGGCTTAAGCACCGAAGAAGCCAATCGACGCATTAAACGCTATGGTGCAAACCGGCTGAACAACAAAAAACAGACAGGAAACGTGCGACTGTTTATTGCCCAGTTTAAAAGCTCCATTATTCTTATTCTGCTTTTTGCTACCGGCCTATCATTTTTTTTACACGACCGGCTGGATGCGGCGATCATTTTATCAATTGTACTGATCAGCGGTTTGTTAGGATTCTGGCAAGAAAAAGGCGCCGCCGATGCGGTAGAGAAATTACTTGCCATGGTACAAATCAGGGTTAACGTTCTTCGCGATGGGATTACCACAGATATTGCCACAGAAGACATCATACCTGGTGATGTGTTGCTGCTTAAAGCGGGCGATGTAATTCCGGGGGATTGTCTGCTGCTGGAATCGGACAATCTGTTTATTGATGAGGCCATACTAACCGGTGAGAGTTATCCGGTGGAAAAATTGCCGGGGATTTTACCCGCAGACACGCCCTTAAATCAGCGTACCAATGCCTTGTGGATGGGGACACATGTGCAAAGCGGAACAGCTTCCGCTGTGGTGATTGCCACAGGACAAACCACTGAATTCGGAAAACTGTCACAGCACATCAAACTTAAAGCACCTGAAACTGAATTTGAACGCGGTGTAAGACGCTTTGGTTACCTGTTGATGGAAGTTACGTTGATACTGGTCATGCTCATTTTTGCCGTCAATGTTTATCTTGCCAAACCGGTCATTGATTCGTTTCTGTTTGCCCTGGCGCTTGCCGTTGGCTTAACGCCGCAATTATTACCCGCTGTGATCAGTGTCAATCTGGCTCACGGTGCCAAACGCATGGCGGAACAGAAAGTTATCGTCAAACAACTGGCCTCCATTGAAAATTTCGGCAGCATGAACGTGCTGTGTTCGGATAAGACCGGCACTTTAACGGAAGGCATTGTGCATTTGAAAGGTGCTTTGGATATTACCGGCAACGCCAGCGATAAAGTGGCGCTTTATGCTTATCTCAATGCTGTGTTTGAAACCGGATTTAGTAACCCCATTGATGAGGCTATCAGGCAGTTTCGGCAGTTCGATTTAACTGGCTATACCAAACTAGCGGAAATTCCTTATGATTTTTACCGCAAACGCTTAAGCCTGTTAGCAGCACATCAAAGCGGTAATATCCTGATTACCAAAGGCGCATTAAACAATATCCTTGAAGTGTGTTCCGAAGTAGAAAATATTGATGGCACTGTAATCGGCATTGATGAAGCACGGGAACACATTCAACAACATTATGAAGAATTTAGCCGGCAGGGATTTCGCACATTAGGGATTGCCTATAAGCCGATGACTTCAGAAATAAGGCTTGATAAAACCGATGAGAACAATATGCGGTTTTTAGGTTTTCTGCTGTTTTTCGATCCGCCTAAAGCAGATTGTGCCGGGACTATTAAACAACTGCGAGAACTCGGCGTAACGCTCAAGATTATTACCGGCGATAACCGTCTGGTAGCCGCCACAGTCGCTAAGCAACTGGGGCTTGCTGAACACGAAATCCTTACCGGCCCGGATATACGGCAGATGAGTGATCCGGCCTTGATAAATAAAGTGAAGAATGTCGATTTATTTTCCGAAGTCGAACCCAACCAGAAAGAGCGCATCATCATTGCCTTGAAAAAAGCAGGCTTTGTCGTCGGCTATATGGGCGATGGCATTAATGATGTATCTGCCTTACATGC
>JAYTJI010000249.1:0-5115 GCA_043731245.1 Methylococcaceae bacterium
TCGTGAATGAATATACTTTACCGCACCCACTTGTGCTAAATTAGAAATCCGTGGCGATTATCTCACCAGCCCGTTTAACTGTACAACAGTGAAGATTCAGTCCTGGTAATTCTTAAATTAGCAATCTTCGAAACTTTGACGGGAGCGATTATGAGTAAGACGCTATAGCTTTATCATGTGGTATCCTATAATTAGATTACGTAATGGAACAAGTTTTGTGTCCATATATGCGGCCATCATGGTAATTCTAATCATATCAATAAGCACCTGAAATAGCAGGTTTAATTCCATAAGCTTTGTATAAAATCAAACTAAAGTTTTCAGGTATTTTTAATGTCAGGTGGATTACAAACCTAGGTTTGTAATCCTAAACACCACCCCAAAATAGTTGCTTTGATACTGATGGGCGTATTTTGGGATGTGTAGTTTAGACGAGGTGGGAGAATCTGCTTTATTTCAGGATAGTAAGTTGGCCTTATACATCGAAAAACCGAATCGTTCGTCCACCAACGCCTCAAATCCGATAACTAGCCAAACCCCAATTCTTATAGAGGCAACACAGTTTGTTGGTAAAGCAAATCTTGCTGCAATGATGAACGAAAGTGGTCTTTTAAATGTCTATAGGAAATGAGTTGTTAATATTTATGTCCAGGACGCTGGAACTTTGGGCTTACGGAATGCAAATGTAAATTACGTCAAGAACTGACAATTAACGTCAGGGTGGGATACTGAAATTTTAGCCTAGCCTGCTAGATAAAAGGCTATTTTGTTTTTATGATGTTGAAAAATAGTAAATATTTTAATGTGGCATATTTAATGCTCTGTTAATAATCAGGTGGTCAAAAAGCTTTACTGCTCCCTCTAGGGTTAAAGAGCTCATTGCTTTACATAGTTACAAAAACTACATGTGTAACTATCTCACCGTATTATGCCCGCTTAAACCAATTGGCTGATATCAAGTAAAATATATTTTAGGAAAGACTCATGAACAAATCCTCCGTTTTATTATTGATATGTCTTCTAACATTAGGGACTGCAAATGCTGCCAGAGTGGAGACGAGAGATGTTTCAGCTGACACCAGTAGCGTAATAAATGTTACACAAAATATTCGTAATGATGAGGGCAATCTGGCAGCACTAACTGAAGTACCGCTGACCTCCCAATTGACTAAGCAAGCTGATGCGGTTCCTCCTACATTGGGCATCGTGGGTTTGGGGTTATGCTTGGTTTTATTAGGCTATCTCATGAAAAACAAGGTTGAGTAAGTAAGGCAAGAGATTCACTATGAATCAAAAAATACGCCAGGCTTTATTTGACAGGCTGTCTGTAGCGATACCTGAACCGACAACCGAACTGAACTATAGCAGTCCCTTTGAACTATTAATCGCGGTAGTCTTATCCGCACAAGCGACCGATAAAGGCGTAAATAAAGCGACTACCCCTTTATTTGCCAAAGCCAATACACCGGATGGCTTGTTAGCCTTGGGCTTGGCGGATCTAAAAGAATACATTAAGACTATTGGCTTATATAACACCAAGGCTGAAAATATTATTAAGCTTTGCCGGCTGTTATTAGAACATCATGCAGGGCAAGTGCCACAAACCCGTGAAGAATTGGAAGCGCTTCCGGGAGTGGGCAGAAAAACAGCTAATGTGATTCTTAATACCGCTTTTGGACACCCTACTATTGCTGTAGATACCCATATATTTAGAGTTTCTAACCGCACCGGGATTGCGCCCGGCAAAAATGTACTTGAAGTTGAGCGCAAGCTGAATAAATGGGTGCCGAAGAAACATAAAAAAGATGCCCACCATTTACTAATCCTGCTTGGACGATATACTTGTATTGCCAGAAAGCCGCGATGCCAGAGTTGCGTTATTGAAGATTTGTGTGAGTTTAATGAGAAGACCATAACGGTTCAGGGTTAAGGTAGACCTTGTGTCTGCCCCGTTAATATAGTCACCTGGGCACTCTTTACAATAATTCGCTGGAACTCATCAATATCAGCATTTGCTATTCCTGAAATAAAGGATATAAATCTTTTATTCATTCGTCTTTGGTATGATAGCTATAATTCGATAAGGTTTTACCTATCGAATATTTATAATAACAATTGGGAGTCAACATGAAAAAAATCAATAAAACACCTTTAGCTGCCGCCATAGGTGCTGCTTTTATTTCAACATTTGCTGCAACTGCGGTTAATGCTGAGGCTAATCCATTCGGCATGACTGAATTGTCTAGTGGTTATATGCAGGTTGCTGAAGCCGATGTAACCAAAAAAACAGCTGAGATGGCCTGTGGTGCTGATATGGGTGGAATGGCTAAGTCTAAAATGCCTGAAGGGGCCTGTGCAGGCGCTAAAACACCTGCGGCTGCAACACCTGCGGCTGCAACACCAGCTGCTGCAACACCTGCAAAAGCTGCCGAAGGTTCATGCGGCGAAATGATGAAAGACGGCAAAATGAAGCCCGGAATGGAAGCGGCTTGTGGCGCGATGATGAAAGGTAAAGAAGGCGCATGCGGCGAAATGATGAAAGGCGAATCAATGAAGGGCAAAGAAGGCGCATGTGGCGCTGGTAAGGCTGCGCCTGTCGCTACTCCTGGTGTTCACATTGTACCTGCTATCCCGGCAACAAAATAAGAGTTAACCGGGCATTACTTAGGCCCGATATTAGCTACTGTAAAATGGAGGGTATGACATCTGCCCTCCAATTCCTATCAAATCACTCACAGGTGTTCTTATGGACACAACTCAACATCTCGTTCACGGTGCCGGTCTAGGTCTGCGGCGACCCATTTTAAGCCAACTTGTTGAATCGCCTCCGAAAGAGGTTGATTTTTATGAGATCGCTCCCGAAAACTGGATTACCATCGGCGGAAAATTCGGCAAACAGTTTCGCGCAATGACCGAACGTTATGATTTTATTTGTCATGGTTTATCGTTGTCGCTAGGTAGCACTGATCCTCTGGATGAAAAGTTCGTGCGTGATGTCAAACAGTTCATGGTCGAACATCAAATTAAATTTTACAGCGAACATTTGAGCTATTGCAGTAAAGATGGGCATTTATATGATTTGATGCCTATTCCGTTTACCTCGGAAGCAGTTGCGCATGTTGCTGCACGCATCAGACGTGTGCAGGATATTCTGGAGCAAAAAATAGCCATCGAAAATGTGTCCTATTACGCAGCCCCCGGCCAGGAAATGGCTGAGATAGAATTCTTTAATGCCGTTATTGAAGAAGCTGACTGTGATGTATTAATCGATATTAATAATATTTACGTCAACAGCGTTAATCATCGGTATGATGCCGAGGCTTTTTTAAAGGCTATACCAGCGCAGCGCATAGCTTATGCCCATATTGCCGGGCATTATCAGGAAGCTGAAGACTTTCTGGTCGATACACACGGCGCTGAGATTATTGACCCCGTATGGAAACTCTTAGGTAAGGCCTACGAACTTTATGGCGCGTTTCCGACTCTGTTGGAACGCGACTTTAATATTCCCGCTATGCTTGAGTTATTACAAGAAGTTAATACCATCAGAACCATGCAAAGCGCCTGGAGTACGCAACATGAAAAACGCTATGCTTAAAGCGGACAGACGTGTTGACTTTAAAAGCAAGCAGCAAGAATTTGCGGCTTATATAAGGGATCCGCAAAACAGCCCGATGCCCGCTGATGTTGAAGAGCGGCGCATGGCCATGTATAGAGAGTTATTTTTTAATAATATCGAGGGCTTTCTATCGGGCAATTTTCCGGTATTACGAAAACTACTCGATGATCAGCAATGGTTTGCCCTGGTTCATGACTTTTTCGCAAAACACCCGTGCCAATCACCGCATTTTTCACAAATTCCCGAAGAGTTTCTGGACTATCTGCAAAATGAACGCGATAGCTCGGAGGATTTGCCTTTTATGCTAGAGCTGGCGCATTACGAATGGGTGGAAATTGCCTTATCCATCGCCAAGGAAGACCTGATTGCCTGCAACCAGAATTTGGATAACCTGCTTGAGCAGCCTATCGCTTTATCACCACTGGCCTGGCCGCTGGCTTATCAATATCCCGTCCAGAAAATATCACCGGCTTTTTTACCGTTAGAAGCGCCACAGCAACCTACTTTTCTCATCGTTTATCGCAACCGTGAGGATGATGTTAATTTTATTGAAATTACGCCTATCACTTACCGTTTATTGGAAATAATTCAGGAGCATGAAAAGCCATTGGCGGGAGATTGTTTGCAGCAGATAGCCAGGGAATCAAATCATCCTAACCCGGAATTTATTATTGCAAATGGCTTGCGGGTTCTAAAAGAATTGGCCGAAAAAACGATTATTACTTTAAGCCCATAAAGCTATAGAGCCGGAATAGTCGGGTTATTGCTACGCAACCCGACCAATACCCATTATTGCAAGCGCTCTCAAACTAAAAGAACTTGCTGAAAAACCCCTCTTCCTGTTTAGGCTTAGGTGCTTCAAAAGTTTTAAAACCTTTGTCCACCGTTTTCTCCTGCGTGCAATGATAAACAGCGCTGTTGTACTTGATTTGTAACGAACGGGGGTTCTCATGTTCGGTCAGAAATTTTTCAGCTTCCTGTGCTGTTAAATCTTTCATCATATAGGTTGCAACACATAGACAGGATTTAGAGAAGCGGGCCTTATCGTCGTCTTTATTGACTGAATTCTTCAGCTCCCTGTCTACACATTGTGCCGCAAAATCATGCTCGAATTTATGTTTTTCAACATCCGTCACCGGCACATCATGAGAATGGTCAAAAGGATTATGACTGGTTTTAATCGGTGCTGTTTTTTCCTTATCATCTGAACAGCCGGTAACAGAGAGCGTAATAACAACGCTGGTCAGGACAGCTAAAATTAAGTTTTTTGTAAAAATGTGTGTTTTCATAGATTGCATCGAGAGGGTTAAAAGGCTCAGGGCGATTACCAATCACACCTTGATTCTGTTACAAATAAACGTAAACTTTAGCATTTTATCAGGACGTGATCTAGTTCTAGCCTCTTCCAATGATAAATGAGTCTGAAGGAGCTCTGTATTTCTAACGGTTGTGAGTCTGACAAGCGCTTAAACCTCGTTCATGATAGGAGGATGAAT
>JAYTJI010000250.1:0-1721 GCA_043731245.1 Methylococcaceae bacterium
TTTCACGTCTTCATGGAAGCATTGTTATTGAACTTGCCAATCGCACCTTTTCTAAAACTATTGTCACCTCTGGAAAAAGATTATCTGTTATCTCAGCAAGAAATAATTCGGCTTACTCAACTGATCCAGCAATATGCTGATGATGATAGCGCGAACCAGGTGCTAATACACAAGGCACTGGAAAAGGTAAAAGCTATTATTAAGCAATCTCTCAAACAGAACTTTAGCGAAGAAACACTATTAACGCTGTGCCAGTGCCTAGATAATATCGACCATTTTGAATTACTACGCGCTTGCGTCAAAATCACCCAGCCTCCTCTAATGCCTAAACCGATTTGGATGTATTATCGTGTCTATTCCGAAGCCAACGGCAATCCTGCGAAATGTTCTGACATAAATAGCTACCGATTGCAACATAGCCTTAAAGATGCCCAAGAACAACAAGACCAACGTGCTACTCTCTTGATTGGTAAATTTCTTGAGCAATATTATGAATCGATCAGAACACCCAGCTTCAATATATTCGATTCATTATTCGGCGATACCGACGATGATGGCCAAGACCCACTAATCCAGCTATTCGGTCATCTGCCCGATGATTTATACGAGCAACTTGCAGAGAAAACACTTGAGATTACCAAAAAAAATTCACCGGAACGGATGCTTAAGATGCTCGCCGCTGACTATTTATCAAACAACATGAACAAGATGTTTAACCTGCTCAATAGCAATCCTGACGCACTGTTTGCCTTTTTAGTGCTGAAAGCTGCGGATGATTTGGCTATTGATATAGGCGTGACTGGTGAAGAGATTGCTAAATGCTTTGAAGATCAAAAAGCAACTTCAAAGCCAAAGTCATTTCCGTTTTTTTAATCGACTGCACATACTTATGAAATCGCCCTACGAAATATTAGAGGTTACCGACCTGTCCACAGATAGTGAAATCAAGCAAGCCTATTTGCAGAAAGTCAAACTCAATCCGCCTGATCGTGATCATGAAAAATTCCAACAAATACACAGCGCTTACGAGGCCATTAAAAACCTGACAAACCGTGAAAAATACGCGTTATTTAATTACCCGGAAGCCGATTTTAATGCCTTGCTCGACCAGGCATTCAGCGCCACGCAACCAGCATTAATGAGTTATGACTATTTCGATAAACTATTGCAAGCCAGTATTGACGACAAAACTTTCCTGATCAGCAACCCTAAAAAGACAACAATATGAGTGCGATAGAAAAAAACCGCTTGCTGGAAGAATTCCAAAGCTATTTGGAGCAAACTGATCTGGCTCACACACTGAGTGCTGAGCAGCCTGACTTGAGCACCTTACTAGGTGAAATGGCTGGTTTAAGAAGCGAGGTTAAAGCCGAAGCCAGGCACTTCAAAACTACCCTGGACACCCTAACTGATGCCCAGGCGGCCCTACAGACTGACAATAAAGCGCTGGCCAATGAACTTGCCGCGCATAGCGAACACTTGCAGTCTGTGCGTAGCGAAACCCTGCGCATGGTACTTCTGGATATTGTCGATATTTATGATCGACTCAGCGTAGGCTTTGGGGTTTTACAAAATTACCATCCAGTTTCATCTTTGTTCAATCATTCCCAAAAACAGGATGTCCGCTTTATAAAATCTTTTAAAGAAGGCCAGTCCATAACGCTCAAACGCTTTGAGCAACTGTTACAGCGCCATCAAGTTTACGCGATAGATTGTGTAGG
>JAYTJI010000251.1:0-1998 GCA_043731245.1 Methylococcaceae bacterium
CAAATTGCAGCGTTTGGCAATTTCTACAGTGTTTTCTAGCGCTTCGGGAATATCGGCAAACAATGCCAGCATTTCCTCGGTACTCCGTAAATACTGTTGCTCGGTGTAATCCTTGGGTCGCCGTGTATCATCCAATACTCGCCCCTGATTTATACACACCCGCACTTCATGGGCTGCAAAATCCTTTTGATGAAGAAAGCGCACATCATTGGTGGCAACTACCGGCAAATTTGTTGCCAATGCCAGTTCAACAGCTGCGGCAATATAACGTTCTTCGTCAGGCTTGCCGACACGCTGTAATTCCAGATAAAAACCTTGTTCAAACAATGTCCCCCATTGCGTCGCTAATCGTTTAGCCCCATCATAGTTCTCTGCTAATAAAGCCTTGCCTATATCCCCGCCCATTGCACCGGATAACGCAATCAACCCCTTATGATTAGCTCCTATCCATTCCTGCCTAAGCATAGGCACACCTTGATGCTGGCCTTCCTGATAGGCTTTTGAAATCAACTCTGTCAGCGTGATGTAACCTATGTGATTATTAACCAGCAAGGTCAAACGATAAGGTGTGGCAGGATCGTCAGGATTAAAAATTAATACATCAGAACCCGCTATTGGCTTGATGCCTTGTCCCAATGCCGCCTTGTAAAACTTAACTAGCGAGAATAGATTGGCGTGATCGGTGACTGCAACCGCTGGCATGTTTAACTCAGCCAAACGCTTGACCAGTGGTTTTATTTTAACGATACCGTCAACCAGGGAAAATTCGGTGTGCAGTCTTAAATGGATGAAGGAGGGTTGCATGGATTATTTATGAGGTTCTGGAAATATTACTGTGAGCGGTTATGAATGCGTATAATAAAAACCCCCGACACTAACTATTGAACAGGATATTTTTGCTGGTCTACTGGTCAATATTTTCTCACACTACCGAATAAGTAAGGCTTTAATAATGAGTGATTATCAACATATTTTACTGGCAGTGGATTATACGGAACACGGCGATTATGTTGCCGCAAAAGCTAAGTCTTTAGCAAACAAATATCAGGCAAAGTTGAGCATTATTCATGTGCTGGATAACATTCCCATGCCGGATACAAACTATGGCGCTGTAATTGCGCTGGATACAGATTCATCATACGATTTACTTGAGGCGGAGAAAGCCAAGCTCAAGCAGCTTGGGGATAAACTGACAATTGATTTGGCTAATCGCTGGCTGGTTTGGGGTGTTCCAAAACAAGAAATTATTCACATTGCTGAACAGGAGCAGGTGGATTTGATAGTTGTCGGTTCCCACGGGCGGCATGGTTTGGCCTTATTGTTGGGATCAACTGCAAACAGTGTCTTACATTATGCTTTGTGCGATGTGATGGCAATTCGTTTGCAGGACGCTTAGCCAGAATAGGGGGTTAGTTGGCTTTCCGATTCTGTGTTTTCCGGGTCGATATACGTTGCTTCACAGCCTTTTTGATAAAAAACAAGAGACGGGGGAAATGCCGTAATATCAATAGTTAAGCTGGTTTCTTTTTGAAAGCTAGCTACGGCGTTAGAAGCCGCATTGCGGAAGTTTTTGATTAATTTATTGGCTAGTTTTTGTTGTGCCTCATCTTCGCCGAGAGTAAAAGGGTCTTCTGAAAGATTCGTTTTATCAATTGCTTCCTGTAAAACATCGCCGGAAAGAACCTGAATTTTAGTTTCGAAATCACTAAAAACAGCGGCTCCTTTTTGACGTTTGATTCGCGCTATATCATGTAGATCAGCATAAAGGAGAAAAGCACCTTTTGCCCCTTGAAGCTCATTTTTACAAATTCCACCATCCATTATTCTGACCAGACTTAATTTTTTGCCTCCCTTGACTACAGTCATAGGTGGCTTTTGTTCTGCCAATTGCTCGGTTTCATTTGCTATTATTGCTGAACTATCTGAGGTGGTCTTGTTTGTTGCGTCTTGTTTGACCCCTTGAGCCGAACACGCCGCCAATGAAATAAAAGCGATACT
>JAYTJI010000252.1:0-4137 GCA_043731245.1 Methylococcaceae bacterium
CAGTGTACCTGGAAAGTTACCGTCCATGGCTCTGGATTCCGGCTTCCCTGCCGGAATGACGGACTTTTGGCGCTGGCTGAAGCATCTTGCTAATCAGGATTTTTAGAGGTTCCCTTAACTATAGCTCATCACCCTCTACAGGCTGATGCTTGGGCACATTACTCAAAATGGTATTAAACGCCTGTCTATCGGCCCGTTCGGCACGCTGCCTTAAATAATCTTCAGTATAAATAGCAGATACTTTCTCAGCAACGCTACTGGCGATAAATTGATTAATTGAAACACCTTCTTGTTTGGCTATTTCTTTGATGTGCCGATGTATCGAATCGGGTAAGCGCAAGCTTAATGTGCTCATAGTAAAGACTCCAAAAATATTTTAGGTGAAACGGCTTGAACGGCGAATTTTTCAATACCGATAAAATCTTTTAAGTTATGGCTCACAATCGTTTTCACCTTGGCTGCAACTGCTAACTCCAAGACCATATCGTCTTTAGGGTCTGATAAAAAAGGCCGCCATAAAAAATAAATTCGTTGAAATTCACTCAACGCGCATAAATTATCCAAAATAATGTCAATGTCATTGTTTTGCAGCTTAAGCAACACTTGATTGCGTTTTAATACATCTTCATATTCAAACAGCAACGGCGTTGACATAAGCATTTGAATTTTGCCTTTATTCAGCAACTCCAGAATTTTATAAGACGCACCAGATGATGAGTAGAGACCTGCGAACAAGACATTTGTGTCCATAATTATTTTATTCATACCATATACGGTATCACTTTATAATCAATAACGACAGTTAAATCTATCTACGGACTGCCTCATAGCCTTGAAGTTTTCTTTACAAGTTTCTTAATAAATATGGGAGCCGCGCTATAGCAACGGGTATATTATTACGGGTGATTACCAGCTCTTCATCCGCTGTTCAGATAGGCTTACATCCTTAGTTATCAAAAATCGCGCCCAAATATACAAACAATCTCATTTTTAAATAATTCAATGTGCATTTGAGATTATAATGGCGCGTTTTGTCTGTTTGTTGAATCAGCCAAAGTATATTGGGTGGGATAATATTGATGGTGTTTAGGAATGTACGAATCCACTAATAAATTCCATATTACCTACAAAAACCAGCACTGTTTTAGGTTAAGGAGTTGTTAGCATTGAGCCGACCAAAATCAACCCTACAGCATCTTAACCAGGTTAGTGCCTCAATCAGGCAAAAAGCGTGTGATGATTAAGACTCAAGAAAAATGGACTTTTGCGCCAGGAAATTTCAAAGCGGAGCCATCCGTGATCTCCAAATACTACGGACTGCTACTGCTCTTTAGCCTGCTCACGGGCTGTTCAGAACAGGCCATTCAAAAGCTTGAAGGGGCGGCTCAGGGCACGACTTACCATATCAGTTACTGGTCTGAGCTGCCGGTAAATGGCAAAGACATTGAAGCCAGCATTAAAAAAGAATTTGATGCTATCGACAAAACCCTTTCTAATTATCGACCTGACTCGATCATAGAGATCTTCAACAGTACAGAAAACGTAGAGAGCCAAGTCGTCGGTAACGAAATCGTTTCATTGGTTCGCGTGGCACAGACCGTTCATCAAGCCAGTCAGGGTTGCTATGATTTATCGATCAAACCCTTGTTCGAGTTATGGGGTTTTCGGGGCGATAAACTGACTATTCCAAATGATGCCACTATCCTTAAAACGCTGGCCCAAATCGGCATGGAACATCTGGAAATTGTAGACGAAACGCATTTGCGTAAAAAACAGGCGAATTTAAAAATCGATTTGTCGTCCATTGCGCAAGGCTACAGTGTGGAAAGTATCAGCAGGGTTCTGGAGCAAAAAGGCGTTACCAATTATTTGGTCGAGATTGGCGGCGAACTTAAAACCCGGGGACTCAAGCCGAACACACAAGCCTGGCGCATTGCTGTAGAAAGGCCTTTGCCTGGAGAGCAGGTAATGCAAAAAATCATAACCATGCCTAAAGAATCACCGATGGCGGTCATGACATCGGGCACATACAGACATTATTTCGATAACCAGGGTCAGCGTTACAGTCACATTCTTGATGCCCGCACCGGGCGGCCGGTTGCTCATGATCTGGTTTCTGTCACCGTTATTTATGAAAATCCGGTCATTGCTGATGCCTGGTCTACCGCCCTGCTTTGTCTGGGTCAAAAAGACGGAATGAAAGCTGCTAATGCAGAAAAAATACCCGCGCTTTTTATCCAGCAACAGGGCAAAGATCTTATTGAAACTAAAAGTGACGCTCTGAACACTTTAAACAGTATCACCATTCATTAAAGCTTAAATAGCCGGATCATAATAATGTCGTTAAAAACTCATAGTCGCAGCCTCCTATCCCGCTACGGAAATTGGGCTCTCAGTCACCCATTTTCAGTGTTGTTAATCGTCGGTTTGCTCACTTTTTTTGCATGGCAATACACAGCCAGTCATTTAAGCATTGATACCAACACTACCGATATGGTGGCTCCTAATGCGCCTTTTCAAAAAAATCTCCGCAATTTTGAAAAGGCTTTTTCGCAAGATTTACATACACTGCTATTGGTGGTTGAATCAGACACACCGGAACTAACCAAATCAGCAACTAAACGCTTAGGGCGCTTATTAAGCGCTGACAAAGCCAATTTTGAAACGGTTTACATTCCTAACGAAAACGATTTCTTTCATCAAAACGGGTTGCTTTATTTTGATAGTAATGACTTGCAAACCTTATCCGGTAATTTGTCCCAGGCTCAACCGTTTATAGGCAGAATTGCCCAAGAGCCCAATCTGACCGGCTTTTTTTCAATTTTTGAAGATGCCTTGAGTAATGCCGACAAAACCCGGGATGCACCTATCGATTTGCCGCTGCTGATTGATAAAGTTTCAGCCGCCCTGCATAAAAGCATGAATGGTGAGAATAACCTGCTTTCCTGGGAAGCGTTAATCGCTGAAAAAAAATTAAGTGGCAAGGGCGTCGATAAAGGCTTCATTACCGTCTCACCCAAGTTTGATTACACACAAATCCGCCCTGCCGAAGGCGCGATTAACGCCATTCGTAAAGCGATTGCTGAAATTCAGCAACCGGGCTTACCCTTGGTTAAGGTCTGGATCACGGGAGAAGTCGGGCTTGAAGATGATGAACTGGTGGGTATGAGTAGCGGTACTTTTAACGCCAGTATTTTTTCCATTGTGTTAGTTTTATTTATTTTACTGGTTGCCTATCGCTCCGTTTTATTTACGCTTGCGACTCTATTTACCTTGGCTTTAAGTATGGTTTTTTGTGGAGCTTTCGCTGCGTTTTCCGTACAAGAATTAAATTTGATTTCGGTTGCTTTTGCCGTATCCAATATCGGTTTGGGGGTTGAATATGCCATTCATTTCTGTTTACGCTACAAGGACAATCTGCAACATCACGTACACCGCGAAAGGGCAATACGCAGCACCTTAAAATCTACCGCCCCTTCTTTAATATTGTGCGCGGGTACGACTGCCATCGGGCTTTATGCGTTTATACCCACTGATTACAAAGGCGTGTCCGAGCTGGGTTTGTTGGCAGGAACGAGTCTGTTTATCAGTCTGTTAGTCACTTTGGTAGTTTTGCCTGCACTGTTAAGTTTTATCCCGATGCCTGCGAAGCTTGAACCTCAATCGTCTCACCCTTTTTTGGCAACATTGGCAGAAAAATTAGCCACTTTAACGCTGCATTACGCCAAACCGATTTCTATAGCGACCTTTCTTATTGCAGTAATCTCCATAGTACTCGTTTTTAAGGTCAAAACGGATTTCAACCCGATTAATCTGCGCGACCCCAATACGGAGTCCGTTATTGCTTTTAAGAATTTGAATAAAGACCCCGACACAACGCCGATGACTTTAACGGTTTTGGCGGCCGGTGAACAGAAAGCCAAGGCCATACAGCAAAAATTAATTACGTTGGGTTCGGTTGATAAAACCGTCAGTCTGTTTGATTTTATACCTTCCGCCCAAGAAGAAAAGGTAGCGATAATTGAAGACATGGCCTTGATGCTGGGCTCACAAACGCAGGGATTTCCGGCTCTAAAACCCGATAATGATCCCACCCCAGGTATCAATCGATTGATAAAAAGCATAGATAACAGTTTG
>JAYTJI010000253.1:0-5392 GCA_043731245.1 Methylococcaceae bacterium
GGTTGGTGGTTACTGATTTTTTTAGTGCCTGTGATTGGCGCTTTAGTATTACTGTATTTTATGGTGCTTGATAGCAACCCGGATAGAAATGAATATGGGTCTTCCCCAAAGTTATGAACAACAGCGTTTTATATTACTACTGTAAATTTTTTAAAATCGATAAGAGAGATAGCTATGTTTAGATGGTTGATTACTTTTTTTATGATCGCAAGCTTATCCGGTTGCGGCTATAACACCCTTCAGTCTACCGATGAAAATATCAAAGCTTCATGGGCGGAGGTGTTAAACCAATATCAGCGCCGTGCCGATTTGGTACCGAATCTGGTGAATGTAGTGAAAGGTTATGCGGCACACGAAAAAGATGTGTTGACTCAAGTTACCCAAGCGCGTGCCAGCGTCAGTGCAATACAGGCGACACCGGAACTGGTTAATGACGAAGAGGCGTTTAAAAAATTCATTGCCGCACAAGGGCAGATGACCAGCGCGATTTCACGTTTGTTAGCTGTTTCTGAGAATTATCCCCAACTTAAAGCCGATGGTTTATTCCGGGATTTACAAGCGCAACTGGAAGGTACGGAAAACCGTATTACTGTGGCACGTAATCGCTATATCGCCGCCGTCAAAGAATACAATATTATCGTGAGGTCGTTTCCAACTAACCTTACAGCAATGCTGTTCGGCCACAAAACCAAGCCCAGCTTTACGGTAGAAAATGAAAAAGCTATTTCAGAACCGCCCAAGGTAGATTTTGGTGCGCCTGCACCGGCAATGGCTCCTGGCCGGTAAGGTTTAAACCAGAATGTTGCCATTAGTCCGTTACGGATTTGGGATTTTCCTGCTACTGTTTTTTACAACAGTTTGGGCAGAAATTGAAATTCCTGCGCTATCGCATCGAGTTACTGACCTCACCGCCACACTCAGCGATCAACAAGCCATGGCGCTGGAAAGCAGGTTGGCTGCATTTGAAGCCAAAAAAGGCAGCCAGATTGCCATTCTGATTGTTCCTACTACCCAGCCCGAAGACATAGCCCAATTTGGTATACGCGTTGCCGAAGCGTGGAAAATTGGCCGCAAAAATGTCGATGACGGCGTCATTTTGATTGTCGCAAAAGAAGACCGCAAATTACGCCTGGAAGTGGGATATGGCTTGGAAGGCGTAATTCCCGATGCAATTGCCAAACGTATCATTGCCGAGACTATCACGCCGTTGTTCAAGACCGGAGACTACGCAGGTGGCATTGATGCCGGGGTTACTCAGCTTACGCAATTGATCGAAGGCGAAACATTGCCAACTCCAGTTGAAAGGCAAGGCACCCAATTGAACGAAAATTCTTTTATGTTCATTCTATTCGGTGGCTTGATTGCGGGTTTTGTGCTATCAGCCATGATGGGAAGAGTCATGGGCGGAATGCTTGCCGGATTGGGCACTGGTGCGCTAGCGGCAGTAATTTTTGGATTGGGTTTCGCAGCAGTATTAATTGGACTCATGGTTTTTTTCATCATAGGAATTCGTCATAGCGGCGGTGGCGGTTGGTCGAGTGGCGGCGGTGGCTTTGGTGGTGGTAGCGGCGGCAGCGGTGGATCATGGGGTGGCGGCGGTGGCGGTAGTTTTGGCGGGGGAGGCGCATCAGGATCATGGTAACTATTAAACGCTGGCTTTTGCATACCTTCATACCACCATGGCGTTTGGCGTTTCCTGCGGCAGTGCTTAAAGCTATTGAAATGGCGGTAAAACAATCCGAGCGTCAGCACCGGGGAGAACTTCGTTTTGCCATTGAAAATGCACTTGCGCCTGGTTGGGTGTGGCGTGGCATGTCAGCGCGTCAGCGTGCGACAGAGCTGTTTGCAAATTTACGGGTGTGGGACACCGAAGAAAACAGTGGCGTGTTAATTTATCTGTTATTAGCGGATAAGGAAGTTCATATCGTAGCCGACCGAGGCATTGCCAAGCTGGTATCTCAAACTGAGTGGGATGCAGTCGCGCAAACTATGCAAAAAGCATTTCGATTAGGTGATTTCCAGCGCGGATCGCTTGAGGGTATTGAGTGCATTACGTTAATACTGGCTACCCATTTTCCACCCGGTGCGGACAATCCAAATGAACTTGCCAACAAACCCGTCATTGTTAAAAGATGAAAGTGCGGTATCCGTGGTACATGAACGACTATCGGTACAATAATGGCTTTATCCAGCATTCCGTATTTATTAAATATATGCTGGAATGCTTACGTTACGCCATCACTAAGTGGTTCTGTCGCAAATATCTAAAGACCAAGCCGGATTAATCTGTGGACAAATTACCCTGCTGTTGCATGATCCCCTTTAACGCAACGCTTCCCTCCATGGTGTCTTCTAAATCGCGGTAACAGACACTATAGCAAACATAGAAAAATACGGCGTACAAGATAACATCCTTTAAAAAATGCGCTCCTTTCAAACTAATCATCGGCTTTTCAATTTCTAAAAGATGCGCGTTGTCTCTGAGTGCGAAAATTTTTACGTCACAACTTCGAACAGACCGTAGATGACATTAATGCTACTAAATCATTAAGTTAAACTTATTTCTGAGAAAAAACCGGAATCTCCGGCAACGTTCAAGTAAGCGCTTGATCCTAACAAGCATAGTAAACAGTTCAACACAAAATAATTGAAGCTTAGTTAAAATGTTTTTGCCCGTGTGTATTTTTAGTGCTACTATTGGTCGCAGTTAAAGTTTGAGCCGACTTCTTTCTGAAGTTGGAATTTGTAAAGCCAACTAAAATTGGCGATTTTTTAAGTTAAGAGTGTGATATGTCAGATCAAGTTGTAGGTACCGTTAAGTGGTTCAATGATGAAAAAGGCTTTGGATTTATTGAACAAGAGGGTGGAAAAGATGTTTTTGTTCACCATAGTGCAATTAATGGCGCCGGCCGCAAAACCTTGCGAGAAGGCCAAAAAGTTACTATGGAAGTAACTCAAGGACAAAAAGGTCCGCAAGCTGAGAATGTAACCCCAGCGTAACAGACTCAAAAATCGAACCCAAAAGTCGACTGGCTTTTGGGTTTGTTTTTATAGAATATTTTGTAAAATCTACTTGTAGCCTGAAGTTACTGTTGCTTTCAAGATAACAAATTTTTTGTTGGCGGCGACCACCGAATGCTTACCAAATAAGCGCTTAAGGTTGACATGATAGTTCAGATGGCGATTACCTATTACCCATAGTTCACCGCCTTCCTTCAGTACCTTTTTTGACTGCTTAAATAAACTGATGGCAATTTGATCTCCCACTGCATTCTGTTGATGGAAGGGTGGATTACAAAGAATCAAGTCTGCCGAAGCCAATTCAAAACCCATAAGCCCATCTCCAACGGTAAAAGTAGCTTTACGCTCTTGCCCAAAAGCCCGATAAAAATTCTCCTTGGCGGACGCTACGGCCATAAAAGACTCATCAACAAAATGAACCGTTGCCTCCGGATTTCGTTCGGCGGCTATTAAACCAAGCAAGCCGTTACCGCAGCCCAAATCAATAATGCCACAAGCGCCTTGTCTGGCGGGCAGATACTCAAGAAAAAAGCGCGTACCCATATCGAGACTGTCACGCGAAAACACATTCGCATGATTGCTGATCAGATAATCAGATCCTTCAAGTTGATAACAAACCGGATAAGGGCTATCGGGAACGACTAGCACTGGGTCAGGTGAGGCAAAAATCAGCCGCGCCTTTTTTTTTGCCAGGGCTGTTGTTGTGGGCCCAACCAAACGTTCCAGCAGCTTCCAAATTGAAGGCGGCAATGTTTTTATCATTCCCGCCAAAATAATTTGAGTTGAAGGTTTTAAATGAGGATGTAACCGTATCAGCTGATCCTCCAACAAAGCCAGTGTCTTCGGTACTTTTATCAGAACCAGATCACACTTACCCTCCAGAGCTTCCAGGCTATTTATTAATTTAACACCGTGTTCAGGCAAACCATTTTCGACCAAATTAAGGCGTGTGGCCTGCTGTGACAGATAGGAGTCCGATACGGCTTGAGGCTGGAATAAACTCAATGCGACCGCCAACGCACCGAAACTATCATTAAATATCAAAATATCGGTATCAGCCGCTGGTTTCAGGTCTTCTGCAAGCGTATCGAGCAAATACTCATCCGCCGCATCCCAAGCACGCAGTAGCTCTAATGGACGTCTTGGAAGCCGATTCAACTTAAACCCGCCCTGCCCTACCCTTAACAAATTCTCTGATTTAATCGGCATTGAATAGTAAATTCGGGATTAGTTAAGCGCGTGACATAAATTTTCCGGATTCGGTATTGACCTTAATCAACTCGTCAGTCTCCAGATATTCAGGAACCTGAACCTCTACGCCTGTTGCCAGCCTTGCCGTTTTAGTGCGTCCTGACGCTGTAGCGCCCTTAAGTGCAGGCGCTGTCTCTATAATCGCCAATATAACCGAACTTGGCAGCTCAATACCCAACACAGCATCATCTATCAATAAGGCGACAATTCCTTCGAGACCTTCAGTCAAATAGCCTATTTGATCGTCCAGCTCCTCACGACCCAAACTGTACTGGGTATAATCTTCCATATTCATAAAAATGTAATTATCCCCATCTATATATGAAAACTGCACCTTGGCCCTTACCAGATCCGTATCTTTAAAAAAATCATCGCCTTTCAACGACTCATCCAGTTTTTGCCCGGTTTTGAGATTAGTAAAACGAATTTTATACAACGTTGATGCCCCTCGGGATGAAGGGCTTTTTGCATCGACTTGCTTAACCACATGGGGTACGCCATTAATTTCGATGGCCATTCCTCGCTTTAAATCACTCGCCTTTGCCACACAGCTCTCCTCAAGGTTACAGATTCTACAGTCAACATGCTCGCTGTAGGGTTACATAAAAAAATTACAGCATAGTTCAACCGTCATCAACAAACATGGATTCGCTATTTACGCCCCATAGTTCATTTTTTAGGCTAACCCGCTGTTGGCGGGACAGTGTGGAACTAAAAGCTAAACTAACTTTACTAAACGGGGCTGAAAGTTTACAAGCTTACAGCTTAATTGATTCATTATAACGTAGAATGAGTATTGCAAGCCGCTCAAGAATGTATCTGTTCAGGGCAAACGCATATAAAAATATTCAAAAACAAGATGCTAAGAGTTTATATTAACGCTTTTTGCAAAGAAAGCAGATGAGTCCTTGTTTTGTAGAACATTTTTCAAAATTACCTGATCCCTGAATAGAACGCAATAAGCTCCACGCGTTAATGGACTTCATTGTTCTTACGATATGTGCAGTGATCAGTGGTGCCGAAGGCTGGGAAGATATGGCTGATTTTGGACGTAATCAGTTAGATGGGCTTAGGCGCTATATTCCGCTAAAAAATGGAGTTCCTTCCCATGACTGTATAG
>JAYTJI010000254.1:0-1300 GCA_043731245.1 Methylococcaceae bacterium
TATTTCAGCCATTGCCGTGTCATGCGGAGCACACTCAGCAGAAGTCTTGCAACAATACAACCCATTGCTGTGCTTGCAACAGCCCACCGAATTACTAAATATTATTTAAGGTTACAACTTATGGAAAATAAACACGAAAATCCGCTTAATACAGGGGACGCCCGCGAACCCGGTTGGGAACGCGAAGTGATTGAAAAACTGGCTTTAGCCGCAGTGACAGAACAAACCAGAGCAAGGCGTTGGAGCGTTTTTTTTAAGTCATTGATGTTTGCGTACCTGCTTGTCGTATTTGGTATAGCCATGTATCCATCGATTAAGCAGGATATGGGTGGTGATAGCAAAGATCATACAGCAGTTATTGACGTAGTAGGCGTCATTGCTGAAGATAAAGATGCTAATGCGGCCAACATTATTGAGAGCCTAAGAGGCGCAGTCAAAGACAAACATACCAAAGGTATTATTCTGCACTCCAATTCACCGGGAGGCAGTCCTGTACAATCGGCTTATGTCTATGAAGAAATAAGGAAAATAAAAAAAGAGCATCCTAATTTGCCGGTTTATGCCGTAGTCAGCGATATTTGCGCATCCGGTTGTTATTATATTGCCTCAGCCAGCGATAAGATTTTTGTAAACCCATCCAGTCTTATCGGTTCAATCGGCGTACTTATGGACGGCTTTGGTTTTGTTGATGTTATGCAAAAACTGGGTGTAGAGCGTCGATTGCTAACAGCGGGCGCACATAAAGCCATGCTTGACCCTTTTTCGCCACCTAAAGAAGACGAAACCCAATATATGCAAGGCTTATTAGACCAGGTTCACCAACAATTTATAAGCGCGGTTAAAGCGGGACGTGGCGATAGGCTCAAAGATACCCCTGACATGTTTTCAGGGCTGGTTTGGACAGGTGAAGCAGGTGTTAAACTCGGCGTTGCTGATGCTTTTGGTAATGATGATTATGTCGCCAAGGACATTATTGGTGCAGAAAAACTCGTTGACTTTACCAAGCAAGGACGGTTGATTGATAAAATTGCAGGTAAATTAGGCGCATCCTTCGGACAGGCGATTGGCAGTCTAATTCAAGGGCCGTCAATACGATAAAGGACAGTGTCGAGATTAGACTGCTCTGGACTTTAAACGTAAACTGTCAGGCAAATCAAATTTGGGCTCTCTCACTATTTATATTTTGGCCGCTATTATTTGTGAACTGAAGTTTCCCAGTTTTTATGCTCGCGACGTATATAGGTAAACCAATTAAATTGGGGTTTGCTATAAATTACACAAACCCTGCATTAAATCTCTA
>JAYTJI010000255.1:0-6742 GCA_043731245.1 Methylococcaceae bacterium
AAACACTCAAATTTAAAACACCTCATACGGTATTTTTTGCTGACATATTGCAAGAAGCCGCATGAGCACTAAGATTGCACTTCGGAGTTGAATCCACCAATTAAGTTAAATAAGATCATCGTTACAATGCAAATCAAGGAAACATAATGCGTCTTAATGCGAGTTACCTGGGTTGAACGATGACCTGTAATATACAAAGCAATAACAATGCCAATCTATATTATTTAACAAATACTTATATAAAACAAAATGATAGCTTAATTTTAAGGCGCTATTGAGAACCCTAAACACTGTCTAGTAAATAGACAGTGTTTAGTTACTAGACGTACAGCTTGAAGTAATTGGCTTGATCGACCCTGTTTAGCTTGGGGCAGCCGGACTGCGACAACCTGTCGCGCGACAATATGCCATATTTACTAAGGGGATAGGGCTGGCTAGAATTGCCCCACTCTTATTCATTACTACCTCCTAAAGGGTTTCAAGAGTTTTTGTGCGGTCAATTCCATTGACCGCATTTTTTTGCCTGTCGCTATCCGTCTCTAGTTTTTATTGGGACAGTTTGTCGCGCGGCAACATGCCGCATGTTTAATTCCCTCCTGTCAAGCTAGAATCAAGCCCCATCTTGTCTAACGCTTTAATACGCATTCTTAATCGAGGAGCATACCCATGTTTAATCAATCTGACTTTTTTACTATTCGCCAGCTTGACCTGGAAAACAAACTGATATTGCCAACTACAAAACTCTATGGACAAGTTAGTTTTCAGTTTAATGCTTTGTACCAGGATATTCGTAGGGTATTAATTGATGTACACAGCGCTATTGCAACCACCGCCAAACAGGTTTACGAGCATCCCGTTGCAACGCTGACCGCTTGGTATGAGCAGGCCGCTTATACCAGTACCGCCCTTTATACTCAGGTTCAGACGGCTACATCACCTATTTATCAGGACTGGCAAATTAAAGTGAATGCTGGTAAGGAAAAAACGGGGCAGTATTTACAGGCTTTTTGGGATAACCCCGAACAGGTAACCCTGGCTACTTTTGAACCGGTGACTCGTTATGTGACAGCTGTTACTGAACGGTCTGATCGCTATTGGCAGCTGTTTATGGATAATCCTGAACAGTTTATGTCAAACTCACTCGCTCCGGTAACCCATTATCTGGCTTCACTTAGCGACAATGCTGAAGCATTCTTGATTAGCAATTACTATACACTGACGCATTTGTTCAGTTTATTAATGACGCAGCCTTCTTCGACACTTCAGGCCTTGTACCGTAATACCTTGTCGGCTTTGCTTGATGCTTATTTTGATATTATTTCGTCATTATTGGTAATGGTGTGAGTGTTAAAGCAACTCGCAACTAACCTTACTCACACGGGTGCGATTAAAAGTGCGGTTTTAGTCCCAACATAGCTTTGACCGTTCGTCCTGAGCTTGTCGAAGGATGATCGGTTAAGCCGTCCATAGTTCGACAGGCTCACCACGAACGGCTTAACCTGACGCCCTACATGAAAATGGACGTAGAACTTTGTGTAAGTGTGGTGGATTAAACCGCACTTTTAATCACATCTTACTCACACTAAGAATTTATAGCGCTAACTTCAATACTCTATTTTTAGGAAAACAGGAAAAATCGAAGTTAAACCTGCCAAATCCATAAAAGTTCCCAAGACACCATAAAGTTTTTTAAGTGCTTAAAAAACTGTGTTAAGCGTCCAATTCCAGAGATTCTTTTTCAACAATAGCCAACTTTTCCGAGTCTATCCCCAGTAGCAGCTTGCCATCTAACAATCCAACCAGTTCCCTGCCCGCCATAGTATATCGCCAGCCATGCAGTAATAGGCATTCGTCATCATCATTGAACAACAGTTCTTCAAGATCTTTACGGGAGCCCAGAATAGTTGGATTTAATGCGTTTTCTTCGGCGCGTATTCTGACTAATGCCGTTAAAATATCCAGTATGGCTTCTTGTTGTTGAGTTTTTTTAGCGGGCCGGTCTTTTTCATGCAAAGGAAGGGGGGCACGATTTTTGGCGGCGGTAATTAATTGGCATAATTCTTTACCGTAACGGCTCACTGCACGCTCATTAATACCTCGCACATTAGCTAATTCATCAACCGTTTCAGGTTGTAGTTTGGCTAAATCAAAAAGTAATTCATCACGCAACAGCCAACTTTTTGGGCGATCTTCGGATTGCGCGGTTTTTTCCCGCCATTGCGCCAACGTTTGAATAATGGACAACTGTTTGCCGGTGAGCTTATTTTTACCTTTAATTTTAAACCATGCTTTTTCGGGCTCTACCTTATAAAGCGCTGGATTTGTTAGCTCGGCAAAGTCATGTTTTAGCCAATCAATGCGTCCCAATTCTGTCAGTTTTTGAACCATGATTTGATAAATCTGACATAAATAAATGACATCATCGGCAGCATATTCAATTTGCTCTTCAGTTAATGGCCGTTTGCTCCAATCTGCCCGGGTGTGGGCTTTGTTCAGATTAATACTTAACAGGCTGGAGACCAGCATGGCATAACCGGGATTATCTTGAAAACCCAACAATGGCGCTGCGACTTGGGTATCAAAAATCGGTGCAGGTAATTTGCCCGTCCATTGATAAAAAATCTCCAAATCCTGCCGACAAGAATGGAAAACTTTAACGATTGCGGGGTTGTATATCGCCTCAAAAAGCGCATCCAGCTTTGGCAAGGCTATCGGATCAATACAGGCAACCCATTCGGGTGTCGCTATTTGCAACAGGCAGAATTTTGGATAATAGGTTTTTTCACGCAGGAACTCAGTATCAAGTGCCAGCCAGGGTTCCTTTTTTATCTGTTCGCACAGCACGCTAAGCTGATCAGGGGTGTTTATATATTGGATGGGGGTCATAGGTTTATACGAGCAGATATTAAAATTAACCGGACAGCATAGGTATACTCATCAGAAATGAACGACCGTCAGGCAGGAAATTGTTCTTGATTATATCGCCAATACATCCAAACCCGCATGTGTGGAAAACACCTGCTCTTCGCTTTGACGATTAAGCGCCAATCCTGCAAAATCAAATAATTGCCTATCGGCTAACTGTGAAGGTGCAATGTTTTGCAGGCTGGTAAATATGGTTTCCAAACGTCCTGGGAACTGCTTGTCCCAACTTTTTAGCATAACCTTCATCGCTTGTCTTTGCAGGTTTATCTGAGAGCCGCACAAGTTGCAGGGGATAATAGGAAAGTCTTTGAAGGCAGCAAAGCGTTCTATGTCTTTTTCACGCATATAAGCCAATGGCCTGATGACGATATTTTTTTTATCGTCGCTCAATAGCTTGGGCGGCATGGCTTTGAGTTTGCCGCCATAAAAAATATTTAGAAAAAACGTCTCAAGTATGTCATCACGATGATGTCCTAACGCTATTTTGCTAACACCGTTGGCTTCGGCGTACCCGTATAATGTGCCTCGCCGCAAGCGCGAACACAGCCCGCAAGTGGTGTTGCCTTCAGGAATAACGCGTTTTACTACACTGTAGGTGTCTTTTTCGATGATATGATAAGGCACTCCCAATGATTCAAGATAAGCAGGTAAAACATGCTCAGGAAAACCGGGTTGCTTTTGATCAAGATTGACCGCTATCAGCTCAAAATCAACAGGCGCGGTTTTTTGTAAATTCATCAGGACGTCTAACAGCGTATAGGAATCTTTGCCGCCGGATAGACACACCATAACCTTATCGCCGTTCTCGATCATGTTGTAGTCGGCAATCGCATCACCGACGCTGTGCCGTAAACGTTTTTGTAATTTGTTAAATTGAATTCTGGATTTTTGCTTTATGTCTGACATGGTCAGAATGATATTGAGTGATGAAGAAGAAAAGGGACATCGGGGCTCATAGTCTGGCGAACCCCGATAAGCATGGCGTTAGCCGTTGTAACGCTGAAAAATTAAGGTTGCGTTGGTGCCGCCAAAACCGAAGCTATTCGACATAATGGTATTTAAAGTAACGTTATCTTGACGCTCACGAACAATTGGTATGCCTTCTGCGCCAGGATCAAGCTGTGTGATGTTAGCTGAAGCACTGAGGAAGTTTTCTTCCATCATCAATAATGAATAAATCGCTTCATTAACACCGGCAGCGCCTAAAGCATGGCCGGTCAGTGACTTAGTAGAACTAACCCAAGGCATGGCATCCGTACCAAACACCGTACGCAAGGCTTCCAGTTCTTTGGTATCGCCAACAGGCGTACTGGTACCATGGGCATTAACATAATCAATCTTACCGTCGACGGTAGCCATTGCCTGCTGCATACAACGCACGGCACCTTCGCCTGAAGGCTGCACCATGTCATAACCGTCAGAAGTTGCACCGTAACCTGTTAATTCGGCATATATTTTGGCACCACGCGCTTTGGCATGTTCAAGTTCTTCAATGACCAAAACACCGCCACCACCGGAAATAACAAAACCATCCCGAGTTTCATCATAAGGTCTGGAGGCGGTAGCGGGCGTATCATTATATTTGGAAGATAATGCGCCCATAGCATCAAATAACACCGACATAGTCCAGTGTACTTCTTCACCGCCACCGGCAAACACCACATCCTGCTTGCCCATTTGAATTAATTCCATGGCATGACCGATACAATGCGCACTGGTTGCACATGCCGAGCTGATGGAGTAATTTACGCCTTTAATTTTATAAGGCGTTGCCAAACATGCAGTATTGGTGCTGGACATGCTTCTAGGCACCATATAGGGCCCGACTTTTTTAACGCCTTTTTCACGCAAAATATCTGCCGCTTCAACAAGATTAGAGGTCGAAGGCCCACCTGAACCCATCACCAATCCGGTTCTGATGTTAGACACTTGTGACTCATTAAGGCCAGAATCATCAATTGCCTGCTGCATGGCAATATAATTAAAGGCAGCGCCGTCACCCATAAAGCGCTTTATTTTACGGTCAATAAATGCGTCCAGGTCTATGTTAATTGCGCCATGCACATGGCTGCGAAAGCCCAAATCCTGATAAACTTTTGCAAAAGTGATTCCTGATCGACCTTGCTTTAGGGAATCGACCACCTCTTTTCGGTTATTCCCTATGCTGGAAATAATGCCTAAACCGGTTACTACGACTCTTTTCATTTTTTATGACCCTTAGAAATCTTCTGTAGATGTAAATAAACCAACACGCAGATCGGTAGCTTCATAGATAACCTTTCCATCTACTTCCATAGTGGCGTCAGCGATACCCATCACCAGTTTCCGCATAATCAGTCTTTTTAAATTAATCCTGTATATTACTTTTTTAGCGGTGGGTAATACTTGACCAGTAAATTTAACTTCTCCGACGCCCAAGGCACGTCCTTTTCCCGGGCCACCCATCCAACATAAAAAAAAGCCTACCAATTGCCACATGGCATCTAATCCCAAACAGCCGGGCATCACCGGATCACCTTGAAAATGACAGGCAAAAAACCACAAGTCAGGGTTAATATCCAGCTCAGCGATGATTTCACCCTTCCCATATTTGCCGCCTTCATCCGTGATAAGAGTAATACGATCCATCATCAGCATGTTTGGTAGAGGTAATTGCGCATTTTTAGGCCCGTATAACTCCCCCCGGCCGGACTTCAATAATTCTTCGCGCGTAAAACCATGCTGTTTCTCCATACTATTCGTATACCTTAGTCATTATTTTTAATAATATAACTTCACATTATCTAACAGACACCGAAAAAAATCAGCTCAATTTTTAGTGTGGCGGCACATCAATCAACAATCTTGACATTTTTAGCGTATTTTTTTGTATCCGCTGCTGATAAATAATAGCGTAAGATAAAACAGAAGTTACGTATTTCCTGGTTTCTTTAAAGGGAATTGTTTCTATCCAAACATCGGCGGGTAATGACCTGTCAATGGGCAACCATTTGACTACACGGTTTGGCCCTGCATTATAAGCTGCCGTTGCCAGTGCAAAATGCCCATCAAACCGGTTCAATAATTGTTTATAGTAAAAAGCGCCGTACTTAATATTTATATCCGGGTTAAACAAGCTATTTTCTGTCTGCCAGGGCTCATTAAGCGTGCGGGCAATCTGCTGCCCTGTTCCCGGCATAATTTGCATTAACCCACGCGCGCCCACTGCTGACCTAGCGTTCTGATCCAGCATGCTTTCCTGACGAATCAGGCCGAAAATAATGGCTGGATCCAGATTTTGCCCATTAGCATTATTTTGAACCTGACTTAAATAATTTAAGGGGAATCGCAAGGTCAAATCATCCCAATAACCTGCTTTAACTAAAGTGATGATAGCAACCTGATCCCATTGCCACTGTTGGGCTAATTTAGCCGCAATCATAAGTTGTTCTTTGGATAGTTTTTTTAAAGCAAACCACCATTGCCGCTTAGCCTCAACTTCGCGGCTCAAAACCGTAAGCTCTTGAATAACTTTGAAGTCAGTTTTTTGCGCCATCGTCTCAAGCACATTATCAGCAAGAAAAACTGGTTTATCAGTAAAGGCGTACGGCTTATTGACCGCATCCGCTGCCATAAAACCATAAAAACTTCTATCTTCAGAAAGCCGATTATAAATAGACTTCCCTTGTAGCACATTGCCCGTTTCGATCAAAGAGCGGGCCTGCCAATATTGCCATTGTGGCTCTTGTTGCTCTTCAATCGTTAAGCCCGTCAGTGCATGAGCAACATGCTGCCAGTTTTGCTCAAGCAAGGCAGCTCTGATTTTCCATTCCCTTAC
>JAYTJI010000256.1:0-4246 GCA_043731245.1 Methylococcaceae bacterium
AAAACGACAAGGTTGGATAAAAAATCTTCGCGCCTAATAAATCGAGGCATCCCTTTTGTAGCGTGGCTTGTGGCTTTTTCGTTCAAACACTACTTAGCCAGCAAATACAATGGAACGCAGATTAACTATGATGAACACAGATAATTTAAAAAAATCTGTGTGATCTTAATTATCGGCGTCATCAGCGTTCTATTTTTCTAACGGCTGAGTAGTTACAAAATATGCAGCTTATAGCCTTAAAACGCTAAGCAAAAAAGGCTAGTCGATTTTATCAACTAGCCTTTTTTAATGTTATCGAAAATATGTCAGGCTTCAAGTACAACTGCTGCCCTGAGTTTTTTCATGGCATTTTGTTCCAATTGCCTGATTCTTTCGGCAGAAACATTGTAGCGTTCGGCGAGCTCATGCAATGTGGCTTTCTTTTCTGCCAGCCAGCGACTTGAAAGAATATCCAAACTACGCTCATCCAGTTCTGCCATTGCCTCTGCTAATAAATCCTGCCCATGCCCTTCCCAGTCTGCATTTTCAAGCAATACAGAGGGATCAGTGCCGTGTTGCTGAAGATAGCTTGCCGGATAGACATAGCTTTCCTCTGAAGACTCATCGTTCGGCATATCGAATGACATATCAGGACTGCCCAAGCGTTTTTCCATTTCGTAAACGTCACTGAGTTCTACATTAAGGTTCTCTGCAATAGCTATAGCCTCGTCATTCGATAACCAGCCTATATCGTGTTTGGATTTGCGTAAGTTAAAAAACAGTTTGCGCTGGGCTTTGGTGGTCGCAACTTTTACAATGCCCCAATTTTTAATCACATACTCGTGAATTTCGGCCTTAATCCAATGCACTGCAAAAGACACCAAACGCACACCTACGTCAGGATCAAAACGCTTAACCGCCTTCATGAGTCCGATATTACCTTCCTGAATAATATCAGGCATTGACAACCCGTAACCACTATAACCTCTAGCGACATGAACGACAAAGCGTAAATTAGTCATCACCAGCTCCCGGGCAGCTTCCAAGTCACCGTCATCTCTAAATCTTAACGTCAATTCGCGTTCCTGATCAGAGGACAACCGTGGCATTTGCCGAACTAGATTTAAATAGGCATCAAATGTTCCAACCGATAAATCAACGGGTAAAGCCAATGCGTTATTCATGATCTCTCCTAGTGAAATTGTTAGCTGAATTCTAGCACTCTCCTAATAAGAGTGCTAATAATTTTTTACAGCTCGCTTTTACTCAGGCTTTGTGTGTTGGAGTTGATAGATAAGTACTGCCCAGGAACCTAATATTCCCAATGCCGATGAAATACCTAAGACTGCCAGTGTTTCAGTAAAACTTAAAAACAACAAATGAAAACCATCTTCATAAAGTCCTGAGAGCTTTTCAACAGGCTGCCTTAGTATCAGCATCAATACGGTGACAATAAACCATGCTGATACGCCTGAAATAAAACCAATCCAAAAACCGGTGTACAAAAACGGTCGCTGAATAAACGAGTTTGTAGCGCCAACCAATTTAGCGATCACTACTTCATCACGACGATTATGCAGCTCAAGTCGAATAGTGTTTCCGATAATAAACAACACAGCCGCTCCTAACATTACATTGAGTAAGGTGGCAAAAAGTCGTGCCACAGACATAATAGATTGCAAACGCTCAACCCACTGAAGATCTATCTGGGCAAAATCAACTTCAGGATATTGTTGAAAGCTTTTCAACAATATTTCCAGCTCTTGCCTATCTTCCAGTGTATTTTTAGGTAATACTTGAATAACAATAGGTAACGGATTTTTTTCCAGTGCATTAATCGCTGCGCCAAAGCCGCTGTAGGTTTTAAATTCAACCAAGGCCTGTTCGCGGGTAATTAATTTAACGTCCTGAACACTCGTATTCTGTTTAATACCTGCGGCTAATTTATTAGCGTGTGCATCAGAAACATCGTCTCTGAGAAACAAGGAAATTTGGTTGCTGGTTTCCAGGTTGCCCGTTAATTGCTGAAGGTTCACCACCAAAATATAAAAACCGCTGGCAAGTGAAATGGCAATAGCCAACACCGCTATGGTCATTATCGAGGTGAACGGTGAGGCGACTAGACGGCCCAGGCTGGAAAACAAGGCATGTGCATGAAGCTCCCGATAGGCATGTAATTTATCGGAAAAACTTCCACCGGCCGCTTTAGTTTGCCGGACATCCTGCCTGACTGGACGAACCGGTGGATCTTTCCTGATACGATTTTTATTTTCCCGTTTCATAGCTTAACTCGACACCAGTTGACCATGATCCAGCTTCAAGACGCGATGGTTCAGCTGTGTAATCAAAGAGATGTCATGTGAGGCAATCAACACGGTAACACCGACCTGTTGAAACTGACCAAACAAAAACATAATTTCGGCCGACAATTCGGGATCCAGATTGCCCGTCGGCTCATCTGCGATAATGATTGGTGGCTTATTAACCACAGCTCTGGCAATTCCTACCCGTTGTTGCTCACCACCAGATAATGCCTGGGGGTATTTTTTTTCCTTACCGGTCAAACTTACTTTATCTAATGCGGCCCTTACCCTGCGGGCTATTTCCTGATGTCCAAAACCTGCTATCACCAACGGTAATGCCACGTTATCAAAAACAGTTCTATCCTGAAGTAATTTATAATCCTGATAAATAACCCCCATTTTTCTTCGTATAAAAGGCAATTGATTTTCTTTAACAGATTCAAGATCCTGTCCATCAAATAAAACCTGACCTCGGCTACAACGCTCCATTACAGCAATCAACCTTAATAATGTACTTTTTCCTGCGCCCGAATGGCCGGTAAGAAATGCAATTTCGCCACGCCGCAAATGAAAGCTGACATTACGCAATACATCACCTGTTTCAGGATAGCGCTTGGTTACATTAACGAACTGTATCATGGCTATTAATCTTTAACGAACAGCGCATCGACAAACAATTCTGCATTAAAATCCTGTAAATCATCAATGCCTTCACCTATACCTATGTACCGAATGGGAATGCCAGTGTGTTTAGCCAAGGCAAAAATAACACCGCCTTTTGCCGTGCCGTCCAGTTTGGTTAACACCAGCCCTGTTAAAGCGACTGTTTCATTAAACAGCTTTGCCTGGGATAGCGCATTTTGTCCTGTCCCCGCATCTAATACCAACAGTACCTCATGGGGTGCGTTATCATCCAGATTACCCATAATCCTTTTTATTTTTTTCAACTCATCCATTAAGTTCGCTTTAGTATGCAACCGGCCGGCAGTATCAGCAATCAACACATCTATGCCTTTAGCCTGTGCTGATTGCAAGCCATCATAGATAACCGACGCCGAATCTGCGCCTGTATGTTGGGCCACCACAGGAATATTATTACGCGTACCCCAAACTTGCAATTGCTCGACGGCCGCAGCTCTAAAAGTATCGCCGGCTGCTAACATTACGCTATGGCCTTGGGCTTGCAAGCGCTTTGCTAATTTGCCAATAGTTGTAGTTTTGCCTGCCCCATTAACACCGACAACCAGAATAACAAACGGCGTATCTTGTTCAGGTATTTTCAGCGGTACGTTGCAGGGTGTCAGTATACTCAGTAACTCCTGCTTTAATGCGACAGATAGCGCTAAACCATCAGCCAATTGATGACGCTCAACACTTTTTGTTAAGCGCCTGATTATTTCTGCTGTAGCGTCAACACCCACATCAGCCATTATTAAACTGGCTTCAATTTCCTCCAGCAGGTCATCGTTAATTTCTTTCTGGCCGATAGGCAGGCTCGCCAATATTCCGCTAAGTCCAGAACGGGTTCGTTTTAACTGTGACTTAAGCCGTATATAAATCGACTCAGGTGCGGACTCTAAATAAGGCTCTTCAATAAACGCTTCAACAGGCACTGTAACAGCATCGGTTTCAACAAGTTTTTGTCGAGGTGCTTCTTCTATAGGGGGCTGGTATGCTTCAACGCTTCCATATCTGCTATAAAAGCTGATTGCAAGCAAAGGCAGCATTAATAATGCTGCAATAGCTTGATGAGCGACGGCTGCCCACAAGGGCATACTCAGCTTAACACCGAAAATAGCCAACCCAATCTGTAAAAACAGCAATACACCCAGCCATAAACCTGCCGTTCTTACCGATTTTTGCGAATTTTTTGCAGTTGCGCTAAACATCACCAAACTTAGCAACACAAAACACAGCAACGCGCCGACCCTATGCAGCCAGTTGGCCGCTACTTGTGCATCAAA
>JAYTJI010000257.1:0-1057 GCA_043731245.1 Methylococcaceae bacterium
AAGACGAACCTCATACTCACTGTAATGACTGCCGTAAGTGTCGGCGCCACGCTCAGCGCGTCCTGCCCATTGCGATACCGATTGTATGCCCGGAATAGTCATGAACTGTTCGGTCAGTTTGCTGCCGATTCTTATTGATTCCTGCAAAGACGTACCGGGAATACTGGTGGTATGAACGATATAATGACCTTCTCGTAACTCAGGTAAGAATTTGCTATCGAGACTAAAAAAGACGGACAACCCTGTCAGACACACAATAACGCTGCCGATAATCAACACATTAAAATGCCTGAAAACAAAACCCAGCAAGCTTTTATAAAGTGGTTTGATGCGTTTAATAAGCGGTGGATCATTAGCATCGCTGAACTTGCTGCCCAGCAAGGCAAAACACAATGCCGGCGTTAAGGTAAGAGCAACCAGCAAGGACATTAAAATCGCTAAAATATACGAATAACCCAGCGGCGCAAACAAGCGTCCGGCCACACCGTTTAAAGTTAGCAGGGGCACGAAGACTAACGCAACAATAAAACTGGCGTAGACCACGGAGCTGCGCACCTCTAACGAGGCGGTATAAACAACCGTTGCAACGGGTATGGGCTGATCCAGCAAACGATTTTCACGCAACCGCCGGAAAATGTTTTCGGTATCAATAATGGCATCATCAACCACTTCACCCAAAGCGATAGCCAGGCCGCCCAACACCATGATATTAAGGTTAACCCCTGTTTCCAGCAAGACAATGACAGCACCAACTAAAGAGACGGGAATAGCCAAAGCAGAAATAAAAGCCGTGCGGAAGTTAAACAAAAACAGGTACAAAATAATCAATACAAATAAGCCGCCAAGGAGTAAATGCCCCGATAAATTGGCAATCGACCGTTCGATATAGTCGGCGGGACGAAATAAGTGTTCATAAAAAGTAATAGCTTCATTTTTGAAAACAGGATCGAACTCTTTCAAACTCTGTTCAACCTGTCTGGACACAGTCAAGGTATTAACCCCATATTGCCCGATAACCATCATAACTATGCCTTGTCTGCCGCCAATTTGTGCTGAG
>JAYTJI010000258.1:0-2202 GCA_043731245.1 Methylococcaceae bacterium
GGATTTATTTCAATAGCCTTGTCTAATAAATCACGAGCTTCATGAATGGCTTTTAGTGCGGAAACGGCATCTTGGTGGTCGGCATTTGTTGCCTTGACAATGGCTTGCCAAATGATGGGTTCAGCATTTTTTGGGTATTGCTTAGAAAGATGAATAGTCTTGTCGAGCAATCTGTCGTAATCAAGTTCCTGTTTTTGCTTTGGCGAGCTGTAATAAATAGACGCCCATTCTGATTCAATGTTTTGCAAAGATTCTGTAAGATTCTCTGCAAAACATTGTGATGATAGTAGCAATAATGCAACAAAAGTTGTTTTTTTCATACAGCAAATATAGAGCAAAATGCTGATCTTTACAATAGGTCAATTAAATATTTAGCTTTTTCGCCACTCTGAATAAGGATTGATAGCCAGGTTGTTGTTGTAATAACGCAAGTCGTCGGTGACTTCATCGCCAAGCCAGCCTGGTTTTGAAAAATTTTTACCTATCTCGGATAACTCGATTTCTGCAACACACAACCCTTCATTATCGCCCTCAAACTCATCTATCTCCCATGTATTGTCGTCATCAATAACAAAATGGCGGGTTTTTTCTATGATTGGTTTTCTGCACAGAGTATTGATGATTTCGTTAGCGTCAGGCAGGGGTATTTCATATTCATATTCATATCGGTGCGTGCCAATAGTTGCGCTTTTTATATTTAGCCATGCGTGATCTGCGCTGATTCTGATTCTGATGGAACTGGTCGCTTGAGAGCTTAAATAACCTTGCCGGTATTTAACTGATCGGGATATATGTTCGCGCCAATCATCATTTGCAAGCAAGAATTTATGTTCAATTTCTATAGCCATCAGATTTCCTTGCAGTTGTTGCTGCCATCGCAGTAAGGAGGAGTTTGCGTTTCTGAGCAACCACATAGATACAGTATTTTGGTTTCTTCAGCAATGAATTTAAATGATTTTTTATCTGAAAGTTCTCTATGTGAGTGATCGCATAAAGGCATTGTTTGGCTGAAGCCGCAGCTGCACCAAGAATATTTTGTTTCTGCTTCAACCTCTACAGGCAATGGGGAGTTTGTTTTAGTTACCATGATGTGTGTTGTATAAGTTTCTGTAAAATAGCAATTATAAAGTAACTTTGTCCGTTTATGATATTGAAGGCCATAGTTATGGCTATGTTAAGTTAATGGCTGAGGCTTAACTGAATGATAACAGTCATGCTTTATTTAATTAGCCAGCAATGCTAAAGTAATAGCTTATTAAATTGCTGGGTATTTATAATTTCCAGCAGCCCTCCCAATTACTTGACTTTATATATAGGACACTCTCATGGCTTTCGAACTTCCTGCTTTACCTTACGCTAAAAATAGACTGGTTCCCCATATTTCTGAAGAAACTTTAGATTTTCATTATGGGAAACATCACCAAACTTATGTAACAAATCTTAACAATCTCGTTCCAGGCACTGAGTTTGAAGGCTTGTCTCTGGAAGAAATTATCCTGAAATCTTCTGGCCCAATTTTTAATAATGCGGCACAGGTCTGGAATCACACATTTTATTGGAATAGTCTGGCTCCAAATGCTGGCGGTGAACCAACGGGCACATTAGCGAATGCAATTAACACTACATTTGGCTCATTTGCAAAGTTTAAGGAAGAATTTACTAAATGCGCCGTAACCACTTTTGGTTCTGGCTGGGCCTGGTTAGTGAAAAATGCGGATGGCAGTTTGGCGTTGGTAAGTACCAGTAATGCCGGTTGCCCATTAACGACAGGACAAACTCCTTTATTGACTTGTGATGTTTGGGAACACGCCTACTACATTGATTACCGTAATGCACGTCCAGCCTATCTGGAAGCATTTTGGGCATTAGTAAACTGGGATTTTGCTGAAGCTAATTATTCAGCTTAACTCACTGAATGAGCCTTCTGTATCTTTTGATGCAGAAGGTTTTTTATTTGGTAATGCCAATTTGCTTTTCCCCCCATTTACCTCGCTGCTCTTTAGTTCTTCAGTTTGACTATAGGCTGTTTCTGTAGCAGTCGCTACCAAATTAACAACAGGTAATACCTATGTTTAAAAAGCTAATGCTTTTATGGTTTTTTTTACCCGCAATCACTTGTGGCGAAGTTTCAATACCTGAGCAAATTAAACCGCCCAGTGGTAACAGTCCTGTTTTGACCGTACATGCGAAAGGTGATCAGAT
>JAYTJI010000259.1:0-9847 GCA_043731245.1 Methylococcaceae bacterium
AGGGTTTAATTAAACTCGATGCCATGGAAAATCCGTATACCTGGCCCGATGACATTAAACAAGCCTGGCTGGAGACGCTAAAAGACTGTCAGTTAAACCGTTATCCAGATCCTGAAGCCCGCCAGCTTACCCAAACTATCAAACGTTTGAATCAAATATCCGATCAGCTCGAGGTATTACTGGGCAATGGGTCAGATGAAATTATTCAATTGCTGTTAATGGCATTACCGGTAACAGCCAGTGTTTTGGCTCCGGCTCCCGGTTTTGTCATGTACAAACAGCTGAGTGATTGTTTGGGGTTAAATTATCTCGGTATTCCTTTACTTGCAGATACTTTTGATCTGGACTTGCCAGCCATGTTGGCTGCTATACAGCAGCATCAGCCTTCAGTTATTTTCCTCGCTTACCCCAATAATCCTACCGGCAATTTATTTAGCGAAGCGGCTATTCTGGAAATCATAAAAACAGCCAAAGGCCTGGTTGTAATAGATGAAGCCTATGCGCCATTTGCCAATGCCAGTTTTATCAATGCACTGGATCAATATGATAACTTGTTGGTGATGCGTACCGTCTCCAAGTTAGGATTGGCAGGGCTGCGTTTGGGTTACATTATCGGCAATCCGGCGATCATTGAACAACTCAATAAAATTCGCCTTCCTTACAATATTAATAGTCTTACACAAATCAGCGCAGACTTTGCCCTCACCAATAAAACGCTTTTTGATCAGCAAACTCAAAAAATTTGTACTGAACGGGCTGTCGTTTATAAACAACTGAACGAGCTTGACGGCATTACAGCTTACCCTAGCGCTGCGAATTTTATTCTGTTCAGAACGCCTAAAAACAAAGCGTCCGAGATTTTTTTATCGATAAAGCAGCAAGGGGTTTTAATTAAAAATCTGAGCGCTCAGGGTGGCTTGTTAAGTGATTGCTTACGGGTAACTATTGGTAAGCCTGATGAAACCATGGCGTTTCTTGCGGCGTTAAAAAATAGCCTCTAGTCTTTACATCACAGTCTTTTTGAAAGGCGCATTTTTAAAGTCGAGCAAAAATACACAGGTTTCATTTATAACTTCTGTACAAGAAATTTACTTGGCCTTTTTGACAAAAAAACTGCCAAATAAAATAAATATTCCTATTAAAGTTCATTAAGTTATGTTGTTTTTTTGCCAATACTTTGATGTTAGGTGGCTTGAAAATATGACACCCCCTCAAACAATTCATTATAAGCACTTCAACTGCACTAGCTTCTAGTGGTATATTGGCGGCACATAAGAATGCGCTGTAAAGCCACGGATATAACCAGGAGAGTTCCATAATGAATAATAAAGGCGTCGATAAATCTAAACGCCAGTTTTTAACCTCGGCTTTGACCGTGGTTGGCGCTGTCGGAACAGGCTTTTTAGCCGTTCCTTTTCTCTCTCAAATGCAGCCCAGTGTCAAAGCCATGGCAGCTGGAGCGCCTGTTGAAGTTGACATTAGTAAAATGGAAACCGGGCAATTAATTAGGGTTGCCTGGCGAGGGAAGCCGGTATGGGTGCTCAACAGAACGCCTGAGGTTCTTGCAACATTGAAAACCCTGGATAGCGAGCTTAGAGACCCTCTTTCTGATGAATCTGAACAGCCAGCCTCCAGTAAAAATCCGGAGCGATCCATGAAACCGGAAATTTTTGTTGCGGTAGGCTTATGTACGCATTTAGGGTGTTCACCCACTTTTCGCCCCGAAATAGCGCCCAATGATCTTGGTGATAAATGGAAGGGCGGTTTTTTCTGCCCTTGTCATGGTTCTTGGTTTGATCTGGCTGGTAGAGTTTATAAAGGTGTGCCAGCCCCAACTAACCTGGAAATCCCGCCTTATCGGTATGTTACCGATACCCAGATAATTATTGGTGAGCCCGCTGAGGAGAAAGCTGCATGAAACCTACCCGTTTAACTGAATGTGGCAACTGGGTTTTGGATCGTTTCCCGGTGACTAAGTTTTGGAATGATCACATGGCGCACTACTACGCGCCCAAAAACTTCAACTTTTGGTATTTCTTTGGCTCTTTGGCGTTACTGGTTTTAGTCAACCAGATTCTTACCGGTATTTTACTGACCATGAACTACAAGCCGGATGCAAAACTGGCCTTCGATTCTGTAGAGTACATTATGCGTGATGTGCCTTGGGGTTGGCTGGTGCGCTATATGCACTCAACTGGTTCATCGGCATTTTTTATCGTGATCTACCTGCACATGTTTAGGGGGATCATGTACGGTTCATTTAAACACCCACGCGAACTCATCTGGATTTTCGGCATGCTGATTTTTCTAGCATTAATGGCCGAGGCGTTTATGGGGTACTTATTACCCTGGGGGCAGATGTCATACTGGGGTGCGCAGGTCATTATCTCTTTGTTTAGCGCTATACCTGTTATAGGCGATGATTTATCGTTATGGATAAGAGGCGATTATGTTATTGCCGATGCAACGCTGAACCGGTTTTTTGCTTTTCATGTTATTGCCGTGCCTTTGGTTTTGATAATGCTGGTTTTTATGCACTTAGTGGCGCTGCATGAAGTTGGTTCCAACAATCCTGATGGTATTGAAATCAAGGAATCCAAAGACCCATGGGGGCATCCCGTCGATGGCATCCCTTTTCATCCCTACTACACCGTTAAAGATATTGTTGGTGTTGCTGTATTTTTACTGTTTTTTGCGACGGTTATTTTTTACATGCCGGAAATGGGGGGCTATTTTCTTGAACATGCCAACTTCATTCCCGCTGACCCCATGAAAACACCGGAACACATTGCACCCGTCTGGTATTTCACGCCGTTTTATTCTATTTTAAGGGCTATTCCGGATAAGTTCGCCGGTGTTATTGCCATGGGTGGTTCTATTGTAGTGCTATTCCTGTTGCCTTGGCTGGATCGTTGCCCGGTTAAATCAATTCGTTATCGTGGTGGTATTTTCAAAAAAGCGTTGTTGTTGTTTGTCGTCAGTTTTGTAGTATTAGGTTATTTGGGTACTCAGCCTGTAACACCGGTAGCGACAACCCTCGCTAGACTTTTTACCACAATTTATTTTGGCTTTTTTCTGCTAATGCCTATCTATACGCGCTGGGAAAAAACCAAGCCGGTACCCAAAAGCTTGACTAAAGTACATAGCCTTGAAGAGCAATTACATAGCCTTGAGGAACAACTGCCAGCTTTGCTTGAGGAAATTACCGAATTAAAACCAGCGGCTGCAGAACAAGGACATCCTGCGTTTAAAAGTTCCTTTTTTAGTAGGAGGCCTAACCCTGAAGGCATACTTAACGTTGCTGGCCGGTTAGCAAAAAAACTAAAAGGGAGCCTTGATTGATATGAAAAATTTAATAGCATTACTTTTATTAATAACCTTCTCTTTTGGAGCTGCCGCTTCAGAAGGTGTAGAACTCCAAGAGGCGAAAGTCAACCTCTCCGATAATGAGTCGTTGCAGCGTGGAGCGCAGCATTTTGTTACCTATTGTTTGGGTTGCCATTCTGCAAAGCATATCCGTTACCTGCGCATTGCACTCGATCTTGGTGTGGATCAACAGAAAGTGTTAAAAGACATTGCCCCTGAAGGGGCAAGCATCTACGACCAGCTGCACAGTGCTATGAACAAGCACGATGCGGAAAAATGGTTTGGTACCCAGCCGCCTGACTTGTCGTTAATTGCCAGGTCGAGGGGAGCGGATTGGTTGTATAGCTATTTAAAAAGCTATTATATTGAATCAGGCAGCCCTACAGGGGTAAACAACACGGTTTTTGAAGATACCGCCATGCCAAATCCACTTTGGCAGTTGCAAGGGGAGCAGCATGCAGAAGCCAGAAAAACAATCTGGGGCGAATACACTAAGCTAGCTCTTGAAGAACCGGGTACCTTATCCGAAAGAGAGTTTGATATTTTTGTCAATGATCTGGTTAATTTCCTGGTGTATGTCGGCGAGCCGGTACAATTGGAGCGGCAGCGTATCGGTAAGTACGTGATATTCTTCTTGCTCATGTTCTTAGTAATTGCTTACCTGCTGAAAAAAGAATATTGGAAGGACGTTCATTAATCCTTAGCTGCGAGAAAACATGGATGTTTTCTCGCAGCTATCGCCTTAAATTCTAAATAACACACCAGTCAAAAGTTTGGTCTTTTATGCTATAATGCCCTTTTTTCCGCACTAAATGTCCAAATAGGTTGTTATTCGTGGCAAATATTATTACCCGTAAGTCTGTAATGACGCTTTTTTCATCTCCTACCTGCGCAATGAGTCATTGCGCCCGCTTTGTTCTACACGAGAAGGCAGTTGTTGCGGACATAGAATATTATGATCCGACTGATCCTCCTGAAGATTTGCTTGAACTTAATCCGAATGGCACCTCGCCCACATTGATAGAGCGTGATCTGGTTCTCTATGACTCGCGTATTATCATGGAATATTTAGATGAGCGCTTCCCGCACCCACCTTTACACCAAATGGATCCGGTTTCACGCGCAAATGCCAGAATGCTGATTAAACGGATAGATCAGGATTGGTATCAATTGCTAGATGAAATATTATTTTCAGGTGAGAAAAAATCAGCTCGCGCCAAGAAAATGCTCAGAGAAAGCATACTATCAGCGGCGCCTATCTTTGCCGCCAGACCTTATTTTATGAGTGATGAGTTTTCGCTGATCGATTGCGCTATTGCCCCTTTATTATGGCGGCTGCCCAGTATTGGAATTGATGTGTCGACGCCGAATGAAGTTATCACTAATTATGCCCAGCGCATATTCAAAAGACCTGCTTTCAAGCGCAGTCTTAGTGAAGCCGAAAAAGAAATGTCCGAACCTTTAAAATAACCCTAGCAAAATGACCTCGTTAAAGCCCTACTTAATTCGATCCGTTTATGAATGGATTGTTGATAACAATTTGACACCACATCTTCTGGTGGATGCAGAAAACCCACATGCACAAGTGCCGCAGCAATTTATTGAAGACGGTAAGATCGTCTTAAATATAAGGCCTGAAGCGATACAGGGGCTTACTCTTGGTAATGAGGAAATCAAATTTAATGCCAGGTTCAGCGGAAAACCCATGCATATCGTTACCCCTATAGTTGCAGTACTGGCAATCTACGCTAAAGAAAACGGTAAAGGCATGATCTTCGATCAAGAAGATGAAGAGGCAGATAAAACGCCGCCACCAGAAAATAAGCCGCCAGTAAAACCTACTTTGCGGGTAGTAAAATAGCTATAAATCTGGTGCTATGTCAGACAAAGGCGACTATAGCGGCATTTGCTTATCTTTATCTGTAAAGTATCTTACACTCATCTACCATTATCACAGGCAGTGGAATTTTTTCAAATAATTGGAGTTGCATGTGGTTCGCCCCGTATTGCAAGAAATATTTTGTTTGTAACATTGAGAAATATTGCACCCATATATCCGGCCTTTGTATTAGGTTGTCTGGCCCTGATGGAATCCAGTCATTCTGCACCGTATCAGAGTATTGGCCTCAATAGACCGTAACACGGCAAGGCGAAACACTCCGAATGATCAAAGGACAATATGTGGCGAAATATACGTCTGTCGCCTATTGACGCTCTACGAATTGCGTCTTACCGCGTTATTAATTCTGTTCTCTTTATTGGATTTTGCAAGTCCCTCTATTGATTGTTTGTTACCAAAATTTAAATTGGCTTTAGAATACTTTCACAGTCTTTTGAGCTTGGGAACCAGTCGAGAAATTTGATCTATAAGTTCCACAAATCTTCAACCGTCAAAATCTTGTAAATCTCATAAGCAGGCTCTTCATAGGGATGAATGCTAAGCAGTGTCTGCACAACTTCCTTGATTTCGGCAGCGGCGCAAATCATTTCCACCTTGTATTCAATAACCTTTTCCAGCTGATTAATTTGACCAAGATACGGGCGGCTATTGGTCAATGGCCTGAATTGCCCTTGGCCCCGCACTTGCCAACAGCATTGATCGTAAGCTTTATAATGCCCTGCACCTTTGGCAAATAAGGCGCTTTTTACCGGTTCAAGATGCGCTTCTGGAACGTAAAAACTCAGTTTATACATAACATTTACGCTGTCTGACACTGCAAAGCTGCCCTTACACAACGCAACACACCGTAACTGTATTGGCCGTCAAATAGCTCGTACACAGGCTTTAGCGCGTTTTGTTGTTCTGTTGGCAAGCTCAGGATAGCCTCTTGTATTTGCTTTACTTCCGGCTCCGGTAACTCCACGACATCAGTTAATACTAGCATTCCCCGCTCTAGCGCTTGCGAGAGATGGTTATAAATAGTCTCTTCTTTTAACTCTCTTTTTTTAGCAACTTGTTGCACGCTGAAACCCAGTTTGAACAATTCCGCCGAATCAATCACGGTATCCGGTGCTTTGTGGTCATCGGCATATTCGCTGATAACCGCTAAAAATTGTTCGCCGTATAATTCAAGCTTGCGTACACCGATACCCGAAATCAATGCCATTTGCTTAAGATTAGCAGGTCTGGTTTCAAGCATAGTCATCAGGGTGGCATCATGGAAAATAACGTAAGGCGGGACATCCTGAATATCGGCAATTTCGCGGCGCTTGGTGCGTAGGGCATCCCATAATGCGGCATGGCTTTCGCCCTTGCTAAATGATTTGCTCACGCCTTTTTTTCCAAGCTTGCTTTTTTCGGGCTTTATATCCTTACGTAACATTAATTGTTGTTCGCCGCGTAAAATCGGACGGCACGCGTCGGTCAGTTGCAACACGCCAAAATGATCAAAATTGACAGCAACCAGGCCACGCGCAACCAGCTGTCTGAATACTGAAGACCATTGTTGTTCATCCAGTTCTTTGCCGATGCCAAAAGTGGATTGTTGGCCGTGGCCAAAACTGATAATCCGCTCGGTTAGCTTTCCGCGCAATACCTCAATCAAATAGCCCACACCAAAGCGTTGGCCGGTGCGATAAATACAGGATAACGCTTGTTGTGCAACGAACGTTCCATCCCAGGTTTCGACGGTTTCCAAACAGGTGTCGCAATTATTACAGGGTTGCTCAAGATGATCGCCAAAATACTGTAATAAAGCCTGCCGCCGGCAATGCACTTGTTCACATAAGGCCAGCATGGCATCAAGTTTATGCAGCTCCAGCCGTTTATGGGCTTCATCGGCGTTAGAGTCCGCCAGCATTCGCCGCAAGGTGATAACATCTTGCAAGCCATAAGCCATCCAGGCATTCGCTGGCAAACCATCACGTCCTGCCCGTCCGGTTTCCTGATAATAGGCTTCAACACTTTTGGGCAAATCCAAATGGGCGACAAAGCGCACATTGGGTTTATCAATACCCATACCAAAAGCAATGGTGGCAACAATCACCAGGCTGTCTTCCATTAAAAACCGGTGTTGATGCTGATAGCGCAAGTCGCTAGTCATACCGGCATGATAAGCCAGGGCTTTAATACCTTTGGCCCTCAGCCATTCGGCGGTTTCATCCACTTTTTTTCGCGATAAACAATAAACAATGCCCGCATCACCGGCATGTTCCGTTTGAATAAAGTCAATTAATTGTTGCCGGGCATTTTGTTTCTGGACTATCCGGTAGCGGATATTGGGGCGGTCAAACCCACTGAGATAAAGCGGAGCTTGTTCCAGCTGTAAGCGCAGGATAATTTCCTGCCGGGTTTTTTCATCTGCGGTTGCTGTCAGCGCGATACGCGGAATAGCCGGGAATTGCTCATGCAACATCGATAGCTGCAAATAATCGACGCGAAAATCATGCCCCCATTGGGACACACAATGCGCTTCATCAATGGCAAACAGGGCAATCTGGATACGGCCAAATAAAGCTAAGGTACGTGCTGAAGTTAGCCTTTCCGGCGCTATGTACAGTAAATCCAGCTCACCATTAAGCAGCTGTTGTTCAATGCGTCTCGCATCTTCCAGGGACAATGTGGAATTAAGAAAGGCAGCTTTTACGCCCAACTGAAGCAACGCACTCACCTGATCCTGCATTAATGCAATCAGGGGTGAAATAACAATACCGACCCCTGGCCTGATTAATGCGGGAATCTGATAGCACAATGATTTGCCTCCACCGGTCGGCATTAACACCAAAGCATCCTGCCCCGCTATAACCTGTTCTATGACTTCCTGCTGCTGACCTCTAAAACTATCATAGCCAAATACGGCTTTGAGTATTTCAATGGGTGTCTTATTCACCGCTTCTCCCGCGCTACGATAATATTTCTTCAATCAGTTAAACACTTTATAATAAGCAGATTATACAGTTGATGTTACGAAAAAATTTATAATTTCACCTCACAGGATCAAGAGTGCATGAAGTTTTTTATTTCATTCTTCGTGGTCTTTGTGATGAATTTTTCTAACCATCGCATAACATTAATTTATGTGTAAACGAATGGATCAACCCTATGGATAGCATTACCAGCTCAGACGTACTTGAGAAGTTCCAATCTTATCCTAAACACATTCGTAAAAAGTTACTGTTTCTTCGTCAACTGGTAATTAACGCTGCGGCGGAACTCGATGGTGTTGGTGAGCTGGAAGAAACACTGAAATGGGGGGAGCCGAGCTATATAGCAAGAACTGGGAGTGCCATCAGGATGGATTGGAAAAAGTCAAACCCAAATCAGTACGTCATTTATTTCAATTGTAAGACAAAGCTGGTGGATACCTTTAAAGAGCTTTATCGTGATAAATTCACTTTTGAGGGCAACAGAGCCATCATTTTCCATGAAGATGATATTATTCCGGTTGAGGCGCTAAAACACTGCATTGCTCTGTCACTTCTGTACCATAAAATTAAACACCTTCCGATGCTGGGTGTATGAATAATCAAACACATAACAATCTGCTCAAGCGGTCGTTATATAAAACTACAGGGAACACACGCCCATTCTATGACTCATTTTAATAATAAGCTTTCGACACGCCTGGAACAACTTCTGGCAAATGACCATCAACATCTGCTCTGCGGGGGGCTCAAAGGGATAGAAAAAGAAAGTCTGCGTATTGCCAATGATGGTTTTATTGCCCAAACACCTCATCCGGCCGCATTAGGTTCGGCACTGACACATCCGTATATCACCACGGACTATTCTGAAGCACTAATTGAATTAATTACCCCGCCGTTTGCTGATATAAAAGATACGCTGGAGTATTTGCGTAACATTCACCAGTTTGTTTACGAGCATCTGGATAATGAAATATTACTGGGCGCCAGCATGCCCTGTGGCATCAATGGTGATGAAAGTATTCCCATTGCCGAATACGGGTCGTCAAATATAGGCAGGATGAAGCATGTTTATCGACATGGCTTGTGGCATCGCTACGGTAGAACTATGCAGGCCATTGCCGGGATTCATTTTAATTATTCGGTGCCTGAATCGCTATTTGTCGCTTTGCACCAACAAGAAAACAGTCACCTCAGTCTGGAACAATTTACCAATGATGCTTATTTCGGTTTAATCAGGAACTTTCAGCGGCTGGGCTGGTTAATCTTGTATTTATTCGGCGCCTCACCGGCCATTTGTAAACGGTTTTTCAAAAGCCGTCCGGCCTTGATGGCGCAATTTGAAGAGTTCGATCAGGGTACGCTCTATCATCCTTATGCAACGTCATTGCGCATGAGTGATATAGGCTATAAAAGTAAAAATCAGGCTAATCTTAAAATTGATTACAACTCTTTATCCGGCTACGTTAGCAGTTTGAGTAAAGCCATAGCGACACCCTACCCGGAATATGAAGAAATCGGCGTTGTTGTTAATGGTGAATACCGCCAACTTAACAGCAATATCCTGCAAATTGAAAACGAGTTTTATAGTACGATTCGGCCTAAACAAATTATAAAA
>JAYTJI010000260.1:0-3761 GCA_043731245.1 Methylococcaceae bacterium
TTTCAGGAAAACCAGATTGTTACCCTTGTTCAGCAAACCTAATTATGACATCAATCAGTTAAAATGGCAGACGGAAATTTCCAGCGAGACTTGTTTAAAATAATTGAACCATTGGGGTCAGGATAAAATTATTCAATTATTCATCTGTCACTATTGATAGGCTTCGTACCTCAACCCATCCTATCGTGCTGCTTTATTCCCCTAACAAGGTAGCAATAGCTGACTTAGCATTACACTGCACGATTACTTCTGCTAACTGCAACTCAGCCAATTTATGTTTGCTTGCTTCAGCACCATTGAAGTCAAACACTTGATAATCCTTTTTGGCAAAAGTAACGGTTCGGCACTTCTTAAATGGCTGATTTTCAAATGGCATTTTTGTAGCATTCAGATTTAAGGGTGCAGCCCCTTCCAAACTGGGCGCATAAATTATAAATTCACCTTTCATCGCCAGCACAGCACGATATTGATTTGCACTGGTCAAATATAGATAGCCGACTTCAACCTCTTTTTCTTTTAATCTCATCTTGTTTTGTCCTTGATTGTGTCAATCCAACACAAATTACTCATAATGAGTCCACATTCGATAGACTTTAATTAACTTCTCGCTTTCAATTACTTCATAAACTAGCCGATGCTGTTTATTGATACGGCGGCTGATTAAACCTTTCATATCGCCTTTTAAAAACTCATAGTCGGGTGGATATTGCAAAGGATTTTCTTTATGATTTCTAGCAACTTTAAAGCCTTATCTTTTAATCCATGAGCCGATAACTTTTTAGCACCTTTCTGAGCTTGGGTCATTAATTTAAGGGTGTGCATTACCAATCCAGATTGTCTAATGTCACGCCCAGTTGCTCGGGCTCTGCTCTAGCTTCTTTGATACTTTGCACCATGCCATCTATTGTTCTTAAATAGTCGTCATCGCTTAGGTAGTCTGATTGTTCCAGGATTTGTATTTCGTTTTTTGAGAAGTGGGCTAGCAGCCAGCAAAATTTCTCGTAAATACTGTTATCTATTTTTAAGGTGACGGTTTTCATATAAGCATCAGGGTAGATTAAAAGTTAGTGAATAGGACGGCTGACGAAGGAAGCCCATCGTTCGCGATTGATGGGCTTCGTGCCTCAGTTCATCCTATCGCGCTACAGTGCTATAAAATTCCATTTACAACTTTAAAAAGCTCTTCAAAACGTTTCAAAGTATCCTCATTTAATGAAGCAGGCGGATTACTCGCAAAATGTGAAGCTACTAAATAATGATTGAATCCACCGCTAAGTCTAAGTTCAATACTCTTGCTTTTTAAATAATCTTCAATTCGTTGAATAATACGGGGACGTTCAGGAAGTTCTGATTCATTTATAACAACGCCATTTAACTCTTTGGAAAATGTCTTATTAAAATATCCTAAGTAACTGAAGTTTCCCAGTTTTTATGCTCGCGACGTATATAGGTAAACCAATTAAATTGGGGTTTGCTATAAATTACACAAACCCTGCATTAAATCTCTATCCGGTGTAGCCAGCGTGATTGGCTTTGTTTAAAAACTGGGAAACTTCAGGTAAGAGATATACCTTTCCTCCGCCATATCGATGACGACCGGTGGGTAGATCGTCGAACTGATAGTGTTTACAACACAGAAGCACTTCTACAAAAATTCCTACCAGATTTTCCTGAGCTTGCAGGTGCATTGCAGGCAATAGGGCTACCAATAATTTCTGAAGTATATTTTATTCGTGAACAAAGATTGTTACGTCCTGTTCTTGCGCATAGACGAAGGCAATTTACTAGTCGCCCTTATATGGAGGAAGAAATATTCGATACTTTTAGCAAAACAATTGAAGAATATGCCAAAGAACTTCGAGATTCTATTAAAGAAACCTTAGCGAAATCCTCACAGATTACTCAAGAGCTTGACAGCAGTTTTCCACGTCGTCTTTTCGATCAACAACAAGATATTTCGGAAAATGAGTTTAATCAGCGTTTTGATCAGGTTAAATCAATACAAAGAGCATTGGCTGAATACGGTCTTTCGGATATTAAAGAAGACAGTCATCCAACTTTTAAAGAAGCAAATGCAAAAGCACTTTGTGTATATATTGACGATACTGAACAAAAACTAGCAGTATTCTCAGAATTACTTAAAAAGTTGGAAATTTTTACTGACATATTAAATGAGCGAAGATTTACTTTTAAGCGTATTGATATTTCTAAAGAAGATGGTTTTAAATTTACTACCAGTCAAAATAAGCCTTTAGATTTAGGCGATTTATCATCCGGTGAGCAACAAGAAGTTGTATTACTTTATGAGTTATTGTTTAAGGTCAAACCTGGTACTTTAGTCTTAATTGATGAACCGGAACTTTCTCTGCACGTTGTTTGGCAAACACAATTTCTTGATGACCTTTTAAAAATTATTGAGTTACAAAAAATCAATGTGATTATTGCCACGCATTCCCCGCAGATTATTAATAACCGTTGGGATCTAACTATTGATTTAGAGGAAAACTTTCAATGCGAAAGTATTTAGATGAATATTCAACAATCAACACAATTCGCCTTGAACTTCGTCATCCAGCTGGAAAAAAATATCTGTGGATTTTAGTTGAAGGTGAAACTGACCAAAAGCTCTACGCAAAACTGATTGATGGCGGAAATACAAAAGTTGAAATGGTGCATGGCGGAGTTGAAAAATTACGCAAAGCCATATCCATATTAATTTTAGAAACAAAACAAATTCTCGGCATTCGTGACGCAGATTTTCTGCATTTAGATAACAAGCAGGAAAAAATAGATTACCTGTTTTTAACCGATGCTCATGATGGGGAAATGATGCTGTTATCTTGTGATACTGCTTTTGAATCTACTGTGGCTGAATATATTCCGGCTAAACGTGTTGATTTTAAGAGCTTTCGTCATGAGCTTTTAGCATCGTTGAAATTTCTTAGTGGAATCCGTTGGCTCAACAACACTGAGAACTTAGAGCTAAATTTTAAGGGCATTGGCTTAGATAGTTTCTACAATGCAATCGACTTAACACTAAATAAAACCAAGTGTATCGAAGAAACTGAACGTCGATCACCATCCAAAAAACGGCCTATTCAACATGAAGAGATTGATCTAAAGATCGCTGAAATTTCTGATTACTACAACTTATGTAACGGTCATGATGTTGAAAAAGCGTTTGCGCAACATGTAACCCTAGTGAATAAATCAGCAAGTAACACTAAAGGTGTCAAAGACACAGATATTGGGAAAGCTTTACGCATTGCTTATCGCAAAGATGATTTCCAAACTACAAAACTTTTCGCAAGCCTTAGAGATTGGGAAATTCAAACTGGGTATACGTTATTTTGAATGCCTTATATAGCATAGGTATCTACACAACTTATAAGCGAAGCGTCATACACCAAATTTGAAATACTTAGGGTCAGTAAAAATAAAAAAATGATCAGTAATTTTACTCTGCCACCAATTATTCTTCTCGACATAAGATGAGGTATCCGTCTCCGGCTAGAGGCATGCCCGCTGATATGACGATGAAACCCTGTCATTTTACCATGATCGCAGAGTGCCCATCGGCCCGTGAGTTTGTACTAACGTGACTTTGAACGTATATTAGGCGGCTGTTTTAATAGCCGGAATTATTTGATGGATACCATTAGCATACGCGGTGCCAGAACGCATAATCTAAAAAATATTGATATTGACCTGCCCAGGGATAAGCTCATTGTCATCACCGGACTTTCCGGTTCGGGTAAATC
>JAYTJI010000261.1:0-2786 GCA_043731245.1 Methylococcaceae bacterium
CACCACCATGCCTGGCGCTTTTTTCTGGAAGAATGACGGCTTTGTAGATCATGCCAGAGCAACCGGTTTAGCCGATGCACCGCAACATGGCGTGGTTTATGAAAGACATCACGCATTTAACGTACACGAATTAATACAAACCCTTAAAGAGAATTCGCTAAAAGATATGATCGATCATGTTAAATGGATTTTTGGCAAATAATTGGCTGTAACATTAACTCATTGATTCGTCCTGAACAATACAACGGACAATCAAAAGCGATCGGGTTGGCAGAATCTAGCCCAACCCTGTTTTAGTTGTTAAATTACGACGTCTATTTACTTTATTACCACAGGCTTACGCTATAATAGCTTCTGTAACAGCATTACAAATGTCACTATAAAAATAGTGACATTCTCATACGGCATTAAAGCCCCAGTTCTCAATTGGGAGCAAAGCAATCCCTTACAATAAAAATAACCTGGATTGCCTCACTGAAAAATTAAGAGAGGAACTATGCAAAAAAAATACAAAGTATTACATGGAAAACCCTATCCATCGGGTTCTAAATTTAATATTAAGGGCGTTAATTTCTCAATTTTCAGCCGTTATGCTGATCAGGTAGAACTTTTACTGTTTGAAAGCACAGATTGCGATGAGCCTTTTCAAATCATCCCTTTAAAGAAAGAGATCAATCGAACTTTTTTCTCCTGGCATGTTTATGTAAGTAATTTACCAGCTGGTACTTGGTATACCTGGCGCATGGATGGGCCAGGCATTCCGCGTGAATCCGGTTTTCGTTTCGAAAAGAACAAGCATCTGGTTGATCCCTGGGCACGCGTCGTTAGTCAGAAGCGCTGGAACCGCAAAGCGGCATGCAAGCCCGGTGACAATACTCGCACAGCTATGCGCTGCATGGTCGTTGATGATACCTATGATTGGGAAGGCGACACGCCACTGAAAATCCGTAGCGAAAAATCCATTGTTTACGAACTGCATGTGGGTGGTTTCACCCGGCATCCCTCATCAAAGGTGGCCAATCCGGGTACTTTTGCAGGTCTGATTGAAAAAATACCTTATCTTCAACAATTAGGCATTACCCATATTGAGCTATTACCGGTGATGGCTTTCGATGAACAGGATGTGCCCAGAAACACCTATGATATTGGCCTGAAAAACTACTGGGGCTACAGCACGCATAGCTTTTTCAGTCCGCATCCGGGTTATTGCATGACACCTGAACAAGGCACACACGTACAGGAGTTCCGCGATCTGGTGAAAGCACTACACATGGCAGGCATGGGCGTCATCATGGATGTCGTTTTCAATCATACCTCAGAAGCCGGTGCGGATGGCCCTGTCATTAATTTCAGAGGCATAGGTGGCAAGTCTTTTTATCATCTGGATCAGTTTGATAAAAGCATTATGCGCGACTATACCGGCTGCGGTAACACCGTAAATGCCAATCATCCATTGGTGGCCCGTTTCATTATCAGCTGTCTTGAATACTGGGTCAGGGAAATGCATGTCGACGGTTTCCGCTTTGACCTGGCCAGCGCTATGGCGCGTGGAGAAAATGGCGAAGTTCTGCAAGACCCTCCTGTACTCTGGGGTATCGAGCTATCAGAACAGTTGGTTAAAGCCAAATTGATTGCTGAAGCCTGGGACGCCGCAGGACTTTATCAGGTGGGCAGTTTTCCCGGTTATCGCTGGGCTGAGTGGAATGGACGCTATCGGGATATTGTCCGCCAATTTGTACGTGGCGATAAAGGCTTGATTGCTGAACTTGCAACCCGTATCTGCGGCAGTAGCGACATGTATGAATATCAAGGGAGATTGCCTATCAGTAGCGTCAACTTTGTCACCTGTCATGATGGTTTTACCCTGTATGATTTGTTCAGTTACAACGAAAAACATAACGAGGCGAACGGCGAAGGCAACCGCGACGGGTGCAGCAATAATTTAAGTTACAATTGCGGCATTGAGGGCGATACCGAAAACGCAAGCATTTTGGAACTACGTAGAAAACAGGCAAAAAATGTGTTTTCCATTTTGCTGCTTAGCCAGGGTGTTCCTATGCTGCTTGCGGGTGATGAAATCTTGCATACCCAGCACGGGAATAACAATGGTTACTGCCAGGATAATGAAATAAGCTGGATAGATTGGAATAAGACTGACCAAAACGCTGACATGTTGCGCTTTGTTCAGCTTATGATAGCGCTACGTACCCGGCACTCCTCTCTTATGCGCCGACGCTTTCTGACTGGTAAAATCATTGAGGGGAAAAATATGCCGGATGTTTCATGGCATGGCACGGAGGTCAACAAACCCTTATGGCAGGATCCGGAAGCAAGACTCCTCGCTTTCACCCTGGCAGGTATTGAAGACGATGAAGCTGATTTGCATATCGCAATGAATATGTCGAATGACATCACCACTATAGAACTACCCGTAGTCGCGGGTAAGAAATGGTGCGTGGCTTTAGATACTTCGCTGCAATCCCCTCATGACATTATCCTCCCAAAAAATCAAAAGCCAATCGGAGAGCATCTCTATTCAGTAAATCCCCATACTGTAGTCGTTTTTGAAAACACTAACGTCATTTTATAAGCGCCGATTTATTTGAGGCGTTAGACCTGCGAGGTTTTAAAAACCTCGCAGGTCTGGCAGGATTACCTATAACCACTGTCAATATTTATACAGCCTGATCCTATTGCTGAAAAACAGCACTCATCGCATTTGCAGCCTTCAACGCGTTTTCAAATATTTTGTCACGGTTACGATGCGCAAGCTGAGCAGATACAAG
>JAYTJI010000262.1:0-6453 GCA_043731245.1 Methylococcaceae bacterium
GGAGGACAAGGTCAAGGGCCGGATCGAGATCAGCAACGATGAACTCGACGACCTCGTCATCGCGCGTCAGGCCGCGAACGGGTCCGTGGGAACACCGACCTACAACTTCTGCGTGGTGGTCGACGACATCGACATGCAGATCACGCACGTGATCCGTGGCGACGACCACGTGAACAACACGCCGCGCCAGATCAACATCTTCCGCGCGCTCGGCTACGAGCCGCCGGTGTTCGCGCACTTGCCCACCGTGCTCAACGAGCAGGGCGAAAAGATGAGCAAGCGCAATGGCGCCAAGCCGGTCACGCAGTACCGCGACGAAGGCTACCTGGCCGACGGCGTGGTGAACTACCTGGCGCGCCTCGGCTGGAGCCACGGCGATGCCGAGATATTCAGTCGTCAGCAATTCTTGCAGTGGTTCAATCTCGATCATCTTGGCAAGAGTGCCGCGCAGTTTGATGAAGCGAAATTGCGCTGGGTGAATGCGCAGCACCTGAAGGTGATGAGCGATGAATCGCTGGCCCGCCTGATCGTGCCTTTTCTTGCTCCTGGCGTACAGGCAGGGCTGGACAGCGCACGTACGGTTCGCGCTTGTGGACTCTTCAAGGACCGCTGCAGCACGCTGGTGGAGTTGGCCGGCTGGCTGCAGTTGCTGGTGATGGGCGGACAGGCCAGCGACGACGATATCCGCGCCCACGTGACTGACGCAGTGCGTCCCGCGCTGGCGAGACTGGCTGAGGCACTCGACACATGCGAGTGGACCAAAGACGCCATTTCCGCAGCGATCAAGCAGGTGCTGACAGAGGCCGGTTTGAAAATGCCGCAACTGGCCATGCCCGCGCGCGTGCTGCTTATGGGTACACCACAAACCCCATCGCTGGACGCAATTTTCGAACTCATGACCAGGCAGGATGCCATTGCCCGCCTCCGTGCAGTCTAGTGGCTTGAAATGACCGGGGTTTTCGGGCTATAATTAAAGGCTCGACGGTTGCACGCAAATTTCCGGATTTGCGTCATCAAGGGGGTATAGCTCAGCTGGGAGAGCGCTTGCATGGCATGCAAGAGGTCATCGGTTCGATCCCGTTTACCTCCACCAAAGATCTTTTGAAGTTCCTTGAGTGTGGTTGTTGAGAAGATTTTTGAAGTGAGTTTTTGTCAGGCGTTCAAAGACGCCTGTCCGGAAAGTTCCAAGGTTCTGACCCCATCGTCTAGAGGCCTAGGACACTACCCTTTCACGGTAGGTACCGGGGTTCGAATCCCCGTGGGGTCGCCAGGATTCGTCACACGTTGCGTGACGGGCAAGGCACAAGTTGATAACCGCAGGCTCGCAAGGGCCAGGCGACTTGGTTCTGAAGCGAAAGCTGAGGAATGAAAGTTATCTCTACCAGGAGTGGTAGTTCAGTTGGTTAGAATACCGGCCTGTCACGCCGGTGGTCGCGGGTTCGAGCCCCGTCCACTCCGCCAAATCAAAAACCCCGAGCCGACTGGTTCGGGGTTTTTTTTTGCTCAACAATTGATTCTTTAGGGCTGATCTATGCTGACAACAATTAGAGAAAAGGCGCATGGTATTTTTGCGCAAATTATTTTGGTATGTATTTGTGTGCTTTTTGGATTATGGGGTATTAACAATTACTTGGATAGCGGTAAAGAAGCATCGGTTGCGTCGGTAGGTGATAAAGATTTTTATCAGCGCGATGTTAACAAAGCCTATGAGCAATATAGCCAAAATCTTCAAGGTATGGGTATTGATGAGCAAACCTTAAAGGCGCAAGCATTACAAAAGCTTATTAAAGACGAAGTTTTATTGCAATACGTACATGCAGAGGGTCTTGTTGTAACTGATGATGAAACGCGGGAATTTATAAAATCCCTGCCTTATTTTCAGGTCGATGGTAAATTTAGCGATAAGCAATTTAAAACCTTACTCAGTTCGCAAAGAATATCTTCTGCGGAATTTGTAAACAGAATTAAGAATGCGTTGATTATGGAGCAGTTTCAACACAGTATTGTTGATAGCAGTTTTGCCACGCAATATGATGTTGAGAGCTTTTTTAAAATCCAGAACCAACAACGTGATGTCGATTATGTAACAGTTACGATACAGCCATTAACAGAACAGCCAACAGCAGAAGAAATATTGGCTTATTACCAACAGCATCAGGATTTATATCAAACGCCTGAACAGGCTTCTGTTGAGTATGTTGAACTGTCTCTTGAAGAGATCGCCAAAAAAGTAGTTGTGACAGACGAAAAACTCAAAGCTTTCTATGAAGAGCAAAAAGATCAATATACGACACCAGAGCGCAGAAAAATCAGTCATATCCTGTTTTCAATTAATGATAAAAACACTGAGAAAGTGGCTTTAGAAAAAGCCCTAAAAGCCAAACAGGATCTGGCAAACAAAGACTTTTCAGCGCTGGCAGCAGAAGTGTCTGATGATAAATTAACCGCCCAAAAGGGTGGGGATTTGGGGCTGTTTAATGTAGGGGTTATGGAAAAAGCGTTTGAAGATGCGGCGAGTGCTTTAAAATTAGGTGAGGTATCAAATCCAGTAAAATCAGCGTTTGGATATCATTTAATTAAAGTTACCGAACTTGTTCCAGGGAGCGTTAAAACGTTTGATAGCGTTAAAGCTGAAGTCACTAAAACTTATCAAAAAGCTCAGGCAGAAAATGCTTTTTATGAAGCTGGCGAAAAATTAACTGAAATGAGTTATGAAAACCCTGATAATTTACAGGCAGTAGCGAGCACTCTCGGTATTTACGTACAGAAATCAGCCTTGTTTACTAAAGACAAGGGTGAGGGTATTGCAACTGATGAGAAAATACGTAATGCAGCGTTCTCTGAAGAAGTATTGCAAGGTAATAATAGTGCGCCTATAGAGCTAGGTACTGAGCATTTAGTAGTGGTGAGGGTTTTGGAGCATAAAGCGGCGGCTAAGCGAGATTTAGCTGAAGTTAAAGACGAAGTTGCCAGTGTTTTATCAAAAGATAAGGCCAAACTGCTGTCTGTCGAAAAAGCCAAACAAATAAAAGCACGCTTACAAGCAGGCGAATCCATGCAAGCTTTAGCGGCTGAAAACAAGCTGGAAATTAAGGCAGTGAAAGGGTTGGTGCGTGACAAAAATACCTTGCCAGAGCCGTTAAGTGATGCCATTTTTAAAGCGGCTAAACCTGTAGCCGGCAAACCGAGTGTGTTAATTTCAGTATTGCCTTCCGGTGAGCAAGTCGTAGTCAGTTTGTTAAAAGTGACAGCTGGAGTAATGAGTGAGGATGACAAGAAGCAGCTGGAATTGGCGAAGAAAAATATTGCTAACGCGTTTGGTCAGACTGAATTTAATCAGATCCTGCAAAGTTTACAGGCCGAGGCTGATGTAGAAGTGAATACAAAACCTCAAGCCCAGTAAGCCGTTCAATCAAGAATAAAAAAGGGAGCATATAGCTCCCTTTTTTATGAGTGTAGCAATCTAATCTCTCAAGATGCCGCTAAACCGGCAATATTATAACCGCAGTCGACATAAGTAATTTCTCCAGTAATACCTGAAGCTAAATCTGAACACATAAAAGCTGCGGCATTACCGACTTCTTCAATGGTTACGTTTTTCTTTAATGGTGAAGTATCGGCAGCTTTATTTAGCATGGACTTGAAGTCATTAATACCTGATGCGGCAAGCGTTCTGATAGGGCCTGCTGAAATCGCATTCACACGCGTACCTTCCGCACCTAAGGCCACGGCCATATAGCGCACATTGGCTTCCAGGCTGGCTTTGGCAACACCCATGACATTGTAGTTAGGGATTGCCCGTTCCGCGCCTAGATACGTTAAAGTCAACAATGAACCATTGCGGCCTTTCATCATAGCGCGTCCAGCTTTCGCTAACGCAGTAAAGCTGTAAGAGCTGACATCGTGAGCAATTTGAAAATTTTCGCGGGTGGTAACATCAACATAATCACCATTCAGTGCGTCACGCGGCGCAAAAGCGACCGAATGTACGATGCAATCCAGCCCGTCCCAATATTCACCCAGTTTGGCAAACACAGTGTCGATATGTTCATCGATGCTGACATCACATTCAATGGTGATTTTGGAGCCACATTGTTCAGCCATGTCTTCAACACGACTTTGTAGTTTTTCATTTTGGAACGTAAAAGCTAATTCAGCGCCTTCGCGACGCATAGCTTGGGCAATGCCCCACGCAATAGAACGATTGCTGGCTAAACCCACAATCAAGACCCGTTTACCCTCCATAAAACCCATAGGACTTTACCTCTTATTATTTAATTGGCTTGTTGATATAATTGCGGAAAGTATCTATGATCCACCCGATGATGTCCAGCACTTTGTCAGCCCTTGAGTTCTTTCTGTAAGGCTTATCTTGCAGTCTGATCGCGTAGCCGTTTACGATGTTTTCGACGGATAAGCCTCAAGCAGATGATTGTAAGGCGTAGGCTTTGGGTTGGTGGTGGCTTATCTCAGCAATCGATAATGCGCAAGTAGCACAGCCCTTTAAAAATACCCAGTGTAAGGTTATAGTAAGTCTCAGTGGCAGACTTTATGAACAATGCCATGCCAGTTCTCATTTGTGCTATCCTCGCTTGAACCGGAGCGGTGTTGCGTACGTTGCCGTTAAAATTCTTAAGATATACTGAAAACATGCAAAATCGACCGACCAACCGAGATTGGATTCTCTATTCGCTACTAAGCTTACTAATAGCATTGCTGTTATTAGCCATGTACCAGATTGATCGGCAGTGGTTGAAACTTACCGAGATGGAAACCTCGATGTCAGAACAGTCTAAAGACATGCGCGAATTGCGCGTTGCCATTGCTTCTGGAGCAGTATCTAGCGCCTCGGCAACAAATCCTTCAGTTGCAAGCGGAGACGTTGCCCCAGCCTTCAAGCGTGCTCAAGCGGCTACCCGTCTGCCTGATTATGCACGGGGCGATTGGAGCGTGGATGCCTTCTCTACCAATATCAAGACCATTACGCCGTTGGTTTCCAGCGACCTTTATGCTTCCAATGTACAGAGTTATGTGTTGGAGAGCCTTATTACCCGTAATCGTGACACTTTGGAATGGGAGGGTTTAATTGCCAAAAGCTGGAAGATTACTGACGATGGCTTGGTAATTAGTTTCCAGATGCGTGACGATGTGAGTTTTTCGGATGGTCAACTATTAACTGCGGAAGATGTGGTTTTTTCATTCGATTTCATTATGACCGATGCTATCCAGGCACCGCGTGAACGTGCGTATTTGGAAAAAATTAAGACTGTGAAAGCAAACGGTAAGTATGAAGTAGTATTCACCTTCAAAGAGCCGTATTTTGAGGCGTTATCGTTAGCGGGTGGCATGTCGATTTTACCTAAGCATTTCTATGCAAGCTATTTGAAGGAACCACAAAAATTCAACCAATCTAAAGGCTTGCTGCTGGGTAGTGGCCCTTACAAACTAACCGATCCCAAAAACTGGACACCCGATAAAGGCAATGTAGAGCTGGTGCGTAATGAACGCTATTGGGGTGACGTGCAACCTTCCTTTAACCGCATCCTTTGGAAGATCATCCAAAACGATAGCGCACGATTGACTACATACCGTAATGGCGATATTGACTCTTATTCGGCTCGTCCGGTGGAATATCAAGAATTGAAAAAAGATGAGCAAATCATCGCTAAAAGCCAGAATTTTGAGTACATGCCACCAATAGTCGGTTACAGCTATATCGGCTGGAATCAGACGCGAGCAGGCAAACCGACACGCTTCGCCGATAAGCGGGTCAGGCAAGCGATGACTTACCTGACTGATGTAAGCCGTATTATCCAGGATGTGCTCTTGAATTACGCGGAACCTGCGGTTAGCCCATTTAGCAATACCAGCAAACAACACGATAGCACCTTACAACCGTACGGGTTTAATTTGGATAAGGCCAAGGCGTTATTGGCCGAAGTGGGTTATGAAGACCGCAACGGTGATGGAGTTTTGGAAGATAAGTCAGGCAAGGCCTTCGAATTCAAGCTGACCTATTTCCAAGCGAACGAAGACACCAAACGCATGGTGCTACTGTTGAAAGACTTATACGCCCGTGCTGGAGTCCGGATGATTCCGTTTCCGCAAGAATGGCCAGTGATGTTGGAAAATCTCGATAAAAAAGACTTCGATGCAATAACGCTGGGTTGGACTAGCGGGATTGAAACGGATTTATACCAAGCATTTCACAGTTCGCAGGCAATAAGCAATGGCGATAATTATGTAAGCTATAAAAATCCGGTATTGGATAAATTGATTGAGCAAGCGCGGCGCACTGTCGATGAAGGCAAACGCATGCCATTGTGGCAGCAAATCGAAAAAATCCTATACGAAGACCAGCCTTACACCTTCTTGATGCGCCGCAAGAGTTTGCTGTTTGTCGACAAACGTATCCACAATCTGCAAATGACCAAGTTGGGGTTGAACTTAGGG
>JAYTJI010000263.1:0-14256 GCA_043731245.1 Methylococcaceae bacterium
TCGGTGGTAGGAGTATTGGTATTGCTGCCCGTCAACTTGCGCCGGATATTCCTTCCCGAACAACAGAAATTGCTGGATACTTTTCTCCAGCAGATCGCCCAGGCGATTACGCGAGTCAGGCTGGCCGAGCAAGCCAGAAAAACGCAACTGGATATGGAAGCCGAGCGTTTGCGCAACTCCCTGCTCAGTTCCATTTCCCATGATTTACGTACGCCGCTTGCGACCATCGTCGGTTCAGCGAGTACGTTAGTGGAAGAAGACAATGCACTCAAGACAGAAGAGAAGCGTGAACTAAGCCGAGCTATTTACGATGAAGCGCAACGGATGTCGAGTCTGGTCAATAATATCCTGGATATGGCGCGGCTTGATGCGGGCGCGGTTGAGCTGAACAAACAGTGGTATCCGCTTGAGGAAATTATCGGAGCCGTGATGACGCGCTTGCAAAAACGTCTGGCAGGCCGTCCGATAACCGTTAAATTGCCGCCAGGTATTCCGATGATTTATGTCGATGCGGTTATGATCGAACAGGTTTTGATCAATCTGCTGGAAAATGTTCTCCGTTATACACCGGAGAACAGCCCCGTTGAAATCACTGGAGAAGCTTCTTCTTTTGCCGTGGAAATTTCGGTAGCCGATCAGGGGCCGGGCATCCCAAAGGGCTTCGAAAGCCAGCTGTTTGAAAAGTTTTATCGGGTTCAGCGCGAGGCGGCACAAAGCGGGGTAGGACTGGGTTTGGCGATTTGCCGGGCCATCATTGAAGCGCATGGCGGGAGTATTCAGGCACAAAACCGGAAGGCGGGAGGTGCGGTATTTTCATTCATGATTCCATTAGATAACGCGCCGCCAGTGCTGGAGCCGAAAGAATGAATTGCTGTATTGTGGAATAGCTATGACTAATACCAGCCTTGTTATTGTTGTTATAGAGGATGATCCGGCGATACGCCTGTTTTTACGAACCGGCCTCGGTGTTCATGGCTTCAAGGTATTCGAAGCGGAAACTGGCCGGCAAGGCATTGTTGAAGCAGGTGTACGCAAACCTGACCTCATCATTCTTGATCTGGGCTTGCCAGACATTGACGGTATTGACGTTATCAAGACCATACGGGAATGGTCGGTCATGCCTATCATTATTTTGTCAGCACGCAGTGCCGAGCAGCATAAAATCGATGCGCTGGATGCCGGCGCTGACGATTACCTGACCAAGCCGTTTGGTTTAGGTGAATTGCTGGCCCGGATCCGGGTAGCCCTGCGTCATTCGGTCAGCAGTCCCGAGCAGGATCAGAACGGTATTTTTACAACCGGTGCGCTGAAAGTCGATTTACTGAAGCGTCAGGTCGTTATCGGCGATAGGGAAGTTCATCTTACACCGATTCAGTACCGGCTATTGTCGGTGCTGATTAAAAACGCCGGTAAGGTATTGACGCATAAATACCTGCTCAAAGAAGTCTGGGGGCCGTCCTATAAGGATAATTCGCATTATCTGCGGATTTATATGAGCCAGCTCAGGCAGAAGCTGGAAACCGACCCGGCTCAGCCCCAGTATTTATTGACGGAATCGGGTGTAGGCTACCGGCTTAAAGTCTAACTCGCAAGGCAGATTCGTGTTAGTAGTGGAGCGCACGCACTCGAACTCTGGTACGGATTTTACAGGCAAATGCTTTGAAAAGCTCTGCCGTCAAATTTTTGCCTGCGAAGCTGATGCCCACAAGACACCCCCTGAATAAACGACGATCACAGATAGGCAACTGCTAGAAATCAAACGTTTATTAGCCCTTCTGCAAACTGGATAAACCTGATTGACTAGATTGGAGTATCAAGTTTAATCTAAAGATCGTCGGCTTTATTAGGATAAACTTGAACAAAAACAGTACGCGGCCCATTCATTTTTTTGACCACAATTTCAAATTGATTGAATTCAATTTTTTGACCTTCTATGGGTATTTCCTGAAGCTTCGACATGATGAGGCCACCTATTGAGACCTCATCTTCCAATTCAAGCTCTTCGTTTTCAATATCGATGCCCAGTATCCGTTCCAGTGAGAATATTGGCAGGCTACCTTTGACTATCAGGGAACCGTCGTCAAGCCGGGTCCAGTCATTATTGTTTTGACGGAACTCGTCGCGTATTTCACCGACCATTGCGCTTAACAAATTATCCAGGGTGATGAAACCTTGCGGCTTTTGCCCTTTTTGCCCAATGACCGCAAAATGCGCCGCCCCCATGCGAAAATGACGAAATAATTCTAATGCGGGTGTGTCCGGTGGGATATATTGGATGGGTCGCAGGTGTTTATCCAAATCCTCAATGGCCTTGCCTTCCTGCTGAGCGAAAAACAAATCTTTCAAATGAATTACCCCCAGAACATCAATACCATTTGTGTCAAAATAAGGATAACGGCTGAAGCGTTTTTGAGACACGGTTTTCAGGTTTTCCTGTAATGACTTGTTGCGATGCAATGCGGCAATTTCGTGGATCGGCCGCATCAGGTCGGACACTTCCAGTTCGCTGAAATCTAGCGTTTTTGCCAGAATATTCCATTCGTCGCGGGTAAATCGATCTTCCTGATCGTTGCCGCGCAAAATAAGCTTAAGTTCGTCGGCCGAATAATGCGCATCATGACCGTGGACATTGCGCAAACCAAACAGGCGCAATACCAAATTGGCGCTGGAGTTGAGCAACCAAATGGCAGGATACATCAGCCAATAAAAACCATAGAGGGGGGCAGCGCTAAATAATCCGACCTGCTCAGGATTACGGATTGCCATCGATTTAGGCGCTAACTCACCGACGACGATGTGTAAAAACGAGATGATAGTAAAAGCACAAGCGAATGAAATGCCATGTATCAGCTCCGGTGCTGTGACCCCTAGCCTGCCGAATAGGGGTTCCAGAATATCAGCAAATGCAGGTTCGCCGACCCAGCCCAAGCCCAGTGAAGCGAGCGTAATACCTAACTGGCAAGCGGATAAATAGGCGTCGAGTTTTGCATGTACTTTCGCCAGAATACGCCCACGCCAACCCCGTGTCTTGGCAATCTCGCGGATGCGTGTTTGTCGCAGTTTAACAAGGCCAAACTCTGCCGCCACAAAAAAGCCATTGAGCGCGACTAGCAGTAAAGCGACTATGATTAGAGCAATGTTATTCATGTTTTAATTTTATTTTCAGTAACCTGTGTGCCACGTTTCGTAACTTCTCATTAGTTGCAGGAGGATTTAAACCTACGAGGTTTTAAAAACCTCGCAGGTTCTCTGTTCCTGTTACCTGTGTCAAATGAGAAGCCACCCATTTTTCAGCGATCCCATAAAACAAAAATCAATAAACTCTTGAGACAGCATTCTTATGCATTATAAGCGCTGCAGATACAGCACCGACACATTCAGAATATAAATACTGAACATGAGCAAGCTGACCCAGCCCACCGTCTTGAACAGCCGTGTTTTCGGACGGTACAGCAGACCGACGATCGCGACTCCAGTCATCATGATAGCCGAAAGGGTGGTAACCAGATGCACCGGCGAAACATTGGCAAGGAGGGGGCCTTTAAGGTAAGCCAAATCGTCCACAGCAAGGATAACCAGGTTGAACAGATTGCTTCCCAACAGGTCACTGATGGCCATGTCCAACGCCCCGATTCTCAGCGCTGAAAGAGTGACCGCCACTTCAGGCAGGGAGGTGGCCAAAGCCACAAACACTGTACCTACGAAGCTTTGATCCCAGCCCATAGCAGCGGCTAGATGTTCAGCCGTGACCGGAAGCCTGATGCCTACCAATACCACTACGACCGCCGCCAGAAAAAAGGATGTTAATGCTTTTCTCAAGCTGATATTCGGATAGCGCTCGGCGATTTCCTCCACGACTTCCATGCGCTGGGATTTCTCGTAGCGAAAAACCGTTCGCATCGCGAAGATATAAAACAGCACGATAATCGGTGTATATAAGCCGACGTGAGAAAAACTCAGACTGACGCTGTTTTGGAGCAAAACGATGCTGAAAGCCACGAAACCTAGGAGTACGACTCCAAAACCGGCCGAGAGTATGTGTCCCTGACTGATGCGGGTATAGACCGAAGCATCCCGATGCAGAAAATCCAGCAGCACAATCAGCAGCAGATTGAATACGCAACTGCCCAAGGCATCGCCCAAGGCAATATTCGGTGCATCAACATAGGTCACCGCGCTGACACCGGTTGCCAGTTCCGGCAATGAGGTGATTGTAGCGAGCATGGCAAGCCCAACCCAAGATCCTCCCAGCCCGGTTTTTTCGGCGATGATGTCTCCGTAGAGAGAAAGAAAGTAACCTGATCCCCCGATCATCGAAGATAAGACGGCAAATTCAATGAAAATAGTCCAATGGGTCATGAAAAATCCTGGGGTTCAGTAAAAAGCCGCCTCAATAACTTGCGCAACTCCTCAAGAATGAGTACAGATGCCGCAACGCCGGCCGCAATTAACCAATCCAGCTGTGTCAATGCCGTGGTATGGAAAATGGCTTGCGCAGAAGGCCAGTGAATAACCAGTATCTGTAACAGAAGCACCGAGGCAATAGCCAGCCAGAGCATTCTATTGGCAAAAAAACTCCGGTTAAATGTGCTGCATTTTTCAGATCGGGCATTAAAAACGTTAAATATCTGAAACAACACAAAAGTAGTAAAAGCCAGCGTTTTGGCATGGTGAGCCTCTCCGGTTTGCAAGCCATAATATAGGACGCCCAGAGTGCCAATAGCCATCGTCAACCCGTAGCTAAAAAGATTACCAAATCGCCGTAATGACAGTATACGCGCTTCTGGATCACGAGGCGCTTCGTTCATGCTGACTGTCCGGGCGGGGTCAACCCCCAACGACATGGCGGGAGGGCCATCCATGATGATGTTAATCCAGAGCAATTGTACTGCTGTAAAAGGGATAGGCATACCCAATAGCGGTGCGAAAGCCACCGTCAGGATGGCACCGATATTGGTGGAAAGCTGAAAGCGGACAAATTTAACCATGTTATCGTAAATACCCCGGCCTTCCTTGACCGCCTTAACGATAGTCGCGAAATTATCATCTGTCAGGATCATCGTAGCCGCTTCTTGAGCGACATCGGTGCCGGTAATGCCCATAGCAATGCCAATGTCAGCGCTTTTCAGGGCTGGTGCATCGTTTACACCGTCACCCGTCATGGCAACTATGTGCCCATCGGCTTTTAAGGCTTTTACAATCCTGACTTTCTGTTCAGGTGCAGTGCGGGCGAAAACGCTGATGGCATTAATGCATGCAGCCAAGGCACCATCATCCAGACCCGCCAGCTCCTCACCTTCAATAATATCTCCCACCAATCCGAGTTCCTGCGCAATGGCAAAAGCAGTTATCTTCTGGTCGCCAGTAATCATCTTGACGGCAATACCCGCTTGTTGGCAAAGTCTGATTGCTTCGCGGGCTTCCGCTCTGGGGGGATCCATCAAACCTACGAGTGCGAGAAAGGTAATATCCTTAATGTATTGAAATAAATCAACATCAAGCTGAGTAGTATCGGCTGGCAGCGTACACATGGCTACTCCCAGTACACGCAAACCAGTGCTTGCCATGGTTTTGTTTTGTGTCAAAAACTCATTCTCTTGAAAAGAGTGCGGGGGCTGTTGGTTTGGTTGACACAGCTTTAGCAACACTTCAGGTGCGCCTTTAATGAATACCTTTATTTCATCGCCATGACGATGAAATGTCGCCATAAATTTATGTTCGGCATCAAAAGGAATTTCAGCAACCCGGGGCAGTTGACTGTTCGCCTGTTCCTTATCGATGCCACCTTTGGCAGCAAGCACCAGTAATGCGCCTTCCATCGGGTCGCCAATAACCTGATTGTTTTGCAAATGGCTGTCATTACATAGAGCCAGCGGCAACAACAGATTAGACAAATCCTCAGATGAACAGCGGGGCACAATCTCACCGGCTAGCTCATAACCTTCGCCGCTAACGCTATAGCTTTGGCCTTTATAAAAGATAGCTCGGGCTGTCATTTGATTGACTGTCAATGTACCGGTCTTATCAGTACAGATAACCGTAGTGCAACCTAGCGTTTCCACAGCGGCCAGGCGTTTGACGATGGCACGTTGCCGCGCCATACGGTGCATTCCCAGTGCAAGCGTTACTGTTACCACCGCTGGTAAGCCTTCGGGGATGGCCGCCACAGCTAGGGCAATGGCGGTGAAAGCGGTTTGAATCAGTGGTTCACCCCGCCACAGGGCGCTGATAAATAAAAGCACAATCACAGCCAATGCAATTAGCGCCATGCGTTTGCCCAGACTGTCAAGCTGGAGTTGCAGCGGTGTCGCACCGTCTTCTGTTTGCGTTAACAGGTTCGCCAATCTGCCAATCTCGGTTTCCATGCCAGTGGCAGTCACCACCATTTCCGCACGCCCCCGGGTAACGGCATTATTCATATAAAGCATGTTGCTACGTTCAGCTAGGGGCGTTGATGCCTGCGTTAGCGCTGGATTTTGTTTGGCGACAGGAGCGGATTCACCGGTCAGGGACGACTCATCGACTTCCAGTGTGTGGGCGGTGATAATGCGGCCATCTGCGGGTATCTTGCTGCCTGCTTCGAGAATAACAATGTCTCCGGGCACAAGCTGTTCGGCTGGTAGCTCAAGCGTATCCCCGTCTCGTCGCACCCTGGCTTGTAATGCGAGCATCTTTTTCAGTGCAGACAGGGATTTTTCAGCTTGAAATTCCTGATAAAACCCTAATAAGGCGTTAATGATGACAACGACCAGAATCACTATGCCGTCTTTTAAATCACCCACAGCAGTTGCCAAAACAGCTGCGGCAATGAGCACCAGAATAAGGAAACTATTAAACTGGGATAGCAACAAATACCAGGCGGAGCGGGGCGGCTTCTCAGTAAGCCGGTTAGCTCCGTAACGGTTCAAGCGTTCTGCGGCTTCTATTTGACTCAAGCCCATGGCAGGATCAGTAGCCAATTGATCGATCACCGCTGCTGCTGACAGATTATGCCAGATAGGTTTGGGATCAATATCTGGAGTAGGTTCTTCTGGTGGTGGTTGTTGTTTAAGCCATGCCTGCCAGACGGATAGCAAAACTGCCAAAATCACAGGCCCTAAAAAAAGGCCTATTGCGCCGAACGCACTGAGTCCTCCCAGCACACCAAATAATACCACCAGAAAAGGTACTTGGCCTGCGCCACTGATAACCAGTGGACGAATCACATTGTCGACCGTGCTGACTACCAGAAACCCCCAAAGTAATAAGCCTATTCCAGGCCAAAACTGATCCATAAGAATCAGGGAGATGCCAGTGGGGAACCATATCAGTGTTGCACCCATAGGAATCAGAGCCAATAATGCAGTAATGGCCCCAAACAGTACTGGCGCTTTAACACCGGCAACGTAGTAGCCCAATCCTGCCAGCATACCCTGTCCCAGTGCCGCAAGCACCAGTCCATAAACGACGGCGCGGGTAGTATTACCTGCCGCTTGCAAATAAACATGCTGGTATTTGCCCAGAAAACGCACCAGCCCTCGCTGTAATTGTTTAAGCATCTCCTTGCCGTCACGAAAACAAAAAAACACCGTAACGAGAATAACGCCCAGTTTCATGACGTTTTGACCAATACCACCCAGAAACTTGGCCAATTCACCCAGCCATTGTTTTGCCCAATCTGCAAGCTGAGTTGCTACCCCTGCCCTATCGTTGATCAACCGATCCAGCCATTCCTGTAAATAATTGCCCAGCCAGGGTAGTCGGCTTATAAAATCAGGAAGTTGATAGGATTCTTTAGTAAAGTTATCCAACAGACTTTGGTAAGCAATCTTGGTTTCGTCCTGTAACATGGCGGCAAGCCAATAGACGACCAAAAAGATAACCGCTGCAATAATCGCTGTCATCACTGCCGCGCTCAGACTGGCGCGGTCTTTGAGCTGACGCTTCAGCCACCGGTAAGGCGGCCACATGACATAGGCTATAATAATGGCCCAAACCAGCGTGAGTAAAAACTCACGCAGTACCATAAAGCTTAACAATAAAAGGCCGATTAGGAGAATAGCAGGGATGAAGTACTGCTTTGGTTTATTACCTGATGAATCATTCATAGGATTGGCCTAAAAAAGTAAAATATAATGCGCAACTATGGAATCCTCGTTTATTAGCAGCGGATATAAATACCCTTTATTCCACCAACAAGAGGCATCAATATTAACAAAGATCATTTAAAAATTAATATAGAGGGCTTTGTTCAGGGTCTTGGCTTTCGCCCGTTTATTGTTCGCCTTGCCAGACAATACCAACAAAAAGGCTGGATTGCTAACACTACTAATGGCGTAACCCTGGCTATCGAAGGAAATTCTGAACTGCAACAGCAATTTCTGTACGACTTGAACAATCACACATTACCTTTTGCGGAAATAAAATCGCTGTCCATTACTCATCAACCGTTGGCTGGTTTTTGTGATTTTCAGATTAAAGCCAGCCTTGCTGACGGCGAGCAATCCGCCTTTGTATTACCCGACATAGCAACCTGCCCGGACTGTGTCCGCGATATTTTTGATGCCACCAGCCGATACTATCATTATCCGTTTACCAGCTGTTGCCACTGCGGCCCACGCTACAGCATTATGACCAGACAACCTTATGACCGCAAGCAAACGAGTATGGCTGAATTTAGCATTTGCCATGCGTGCAGGCAAGACTATCAAGCCATAGATAACCGGCGTTTTCACGCCCAAACCATCGCCTGCCCAAACTGCGGCCCACAGTTGTTCCTATTGGATGCTTCAGGAAATTTTATAGCTGAAAAACACAGTGCATTAATGCTCGCAAACCAGTATTTACGCGCAGGGAAAATAATTGCCATAAAGGGCATTGGTGGCTATCAAGTACTGGTTGATGCAGGCAACCAACAAGCCATTGAGCTTCTCAGGCAACGCAAACATCGTCCGCAAAAACCTTTTGCACTGATGGTTGCTGACTTAGCTTCCGCACACAAACTCTGCGTTATCAATGCGCTTGAGCAAGCGGCACTCAAATCACCCGCCGCGCCTATTGTGTTATTGAAACGCCGGAAAACCGGGCAAATTGCCGATGCTGTAGCGCCTGATAACAATCTACTCGGCATCATGCTGGCTTACTCGCCGTTACATCATCTTCTACTCAATAGTTTTGGCTCGCCGGTAGTCGCAACCAGCGGCAACCGCCAAAATGAGCCTATTTGTATTGATGATCAGCAAGCATTAACAAGACTTACCGGTATTGCCGATTATTTATTGACTCATAACCGGTCCATCTTGCGTCCGCTGGACGATTCAATTGTCCGGCTAATTAATGGCAACATAACGGTATTAAGACGTGCCAGGGGTTACACGCCGCTACCTATCACCTTGACAGCCGCCATGCCCGACACACTGGCATTGGGCGGACAGTTAAAAAACACCCTGGCCATCAGTCATGGACAGCACATCATTCTAAGCCAGCATCTTGGTGATCTGGATTCTGAAGCATCACAACAGCTCGCTCAGGCAACGCTGACAGATTTACAGCAGTTTTATCAAACTACACCCACAAAAATCATGCACGACCTGCACAAGGGCTACACCAGCAGCCACAATGCAGACCAGCTGGGCATAGAGAAACACCCCGTACAACATCATTATGCGCACACACTCTCTTGCATGGCCGAACATAGTCTTGAGCCACCCGCATTAGGCATAGCCTGGGATGGCTCAGGCTTGGGTACCGACAATACGCTGTGGGGAGGCGAATTTTTGCTGATTAACCAGCAAGGCTTTCAACGCTACGCCCATTTCCGTCCCTTTTCATTGCCCGGCGGCGCTAAAGCTATTCAAGAACCCAGGCGTGCTGCATTAGGTCTGCTCTACGAAATTTTCGCCGATAAGGCATTTGACCGTGAAGACTTGCCTTTTACCGCTCAAGAATTGCTGTTATTACAATCGGCATTAACAAAACAAATCAATTGTCCCCGCACCACCAGTGTAGGACGCTTATTTGATGCGGTCGCAAGTCTCTTGGGACTGTGCCAGATCAATCAATATGAAGGACAGGCGGCTATGACTTTGGAAAACAGTGCGGCGGTAAAAACTTCAAACCAGCGTTATGAATTCCAGATCATTGATAACACACCCATCGTAATTGATTGGCAAATCACCGTAGAACAATTACTATCAGAAATCGGACACTGTTTGCCTGAACATATCGCCGTAAAATTCCATAACACCTTGGCAGAAATCATGCTGGTTATTGCAATGCGGGCAGGACAAAAAACCATTGTCCTTAGTGGCGGTTGCTTTCAAAATGCCATTCTGGTGGAAAAAGCTGTCAGGACATTAAAATCCGCTGGTTTTAACGTATACTGCCATGAAAAGATACCGCCTAACGACGGCGGACTGGCTCTAGGCCAACTCGTTGCCGCAAAATATATTGGAAAATAAAGATGTGCTTAGCTATTCCTGGACAAATTATCAGTCTGTCAGATGACAGCGATCCCTTGGCACGTAAAGGCCAGATTAACTTTTCCGGTATCAGGAAAGAAATCAGTCTTGCGTATGTGCCTGAAGCAAAAATCAACGATTATGTGATCGTTCATGCTGGCTTTGCCTTGTCGGTTTTGGATGAAGAAGATGCTTTGGAGAGCTTGCAGGCGCTCAACGAGTTAGCTGATTTTCAACAAACGTTATGACAACAAACCTGGAACAATAAGTAGGCCCAAAGCCAGGTGGGCAAGTTTTTTTTACACACCTCTTACAACCACCCAAATACGGGAGTGTTTAATTATGTCAACAGTTAAAGAAAGAGTTTCGGAAATAGTTCAAGCCCAGCCTGACGATAGCAGCTTTGATGAAATTTTACGGGAGCTTGCTTTTTCAAGCATGGTGGAGCGGGGCTTAGCTGATTCCCGCCAAGGCCGAATGGTCTCAAATGCAGAAATGGAACATCGAATCCGTACATGGCAGAAATAAACTGGACTGCGGAGGCTGAGCGATGGCTGCGGGATATTTATGACTATATCGCGCAAGACAAGCCAGCTGCGGCAGCAAATGTTGTTTCCGGAATTTATGCAAAAGCCCAGCTTTTACGCGATTTCCCGGAGATAGGATATATGTATCGCAAAGAAGCCGATGGCGATATTCGCATTCTACTGTATGGCCATTATCGAATCGCGTATTTGATAAAAAGCCTGGAGAGAATCGATATTTTGGGCGTTTTTCACGGCGCACTTGACATCGACCGATTCCAACTGTGAAACTTTATTTGACAATGCGCCCCAAGCACCGGCTGAACTTTAGATTATGACAACAACCAGACCCTCGAAGGATGCAGGACAAGGGAGTCATACATGAAATATCTGGATGAATATCGCGACCCCGTCACGGTTAAAAAACTCGTCACAGCAATAAAAGCCATCACTACGCAGCCTTGGAATATCATGGAAGTGTGTGGCGGCCAGACGCATAGCATCATTAAATACGGCATCGATCAGCTGTTGCCCGACACCATTAATCTGATTCACGGCCCCGGCTGTCCGGTTTGCGTCACGCCACTTAGCTTTATTGATAAAGCCTTAGCAATTGCGGTGCAACCGGAGGTGATTTTCTGCTCTTTTGGGGACATGCTGCGCGTTCCCGGTTCGCACCATGATTTGCTGAGTTTGAAAGCGCAAGGCGCAGATATCCGTGTGGTCTATTCGCCGTTGGATGCGCTTAAGCTCGCTCAGCAACAGCCTGACAAACAGATTGTTTTTTTTGGCGTAGGCTTTGAAACTACCGCACCGACTACTGCTTTAGCTGCGTATCAGGCCAAACAGCTAGGCTTAAAAAACTTCTCTTTGTTGATTTGCCACGTCCGTGTACCGCCGGTTATGCAGGCTTTGCTCAATGCACCCAACAATCAAGTGCAAGGCTTTTTGGGTGCCGGTCACGTCTGTTCAATTATGGGCTATCACGAATATCTGCCAATTTGCATGCAACACCGGATTCCTATTGTCATCACCGGTTTTGAACCCGTCGATATTCTGCAAGGACTTTATCTGTGTATCAAGCAACTGGAAGAACAACGTTATACTGTTGAAAACCAATACAGCCGCATCGTTAAAGAACCCGGCAACCAACCTGCACAACAACTGATGCAACAAATATTTAATGTCGTCGATAGAAATTGGCGTGGTTTGGGCGAAATCGCCGCCAGTGGTTTGGCGTTAAAGCCTGACTATGAGCAATGGAATGCCGAACAACGTTTTGCCGTGTCTACCATTAACACTCAAGAACCCGTGGCTTGCCGTAGCGGTGAAATTTTGCAAGGCTTGATAAAACCTGCGCAATGTCCCGAATTCGGCAACACCTGCACGCCCGAACATCCACTGGGTGCAACAATGGTTTCATCCGAGGGCGCGTGTGCCGCCTATTATCGTTACCGTCGTAATCAACATGTCTGAATTAAAACTTAACTGTCCCCTGCCCTTGCAATACGAACAAATCGTCATGGCGCATGGTGGTGGCGGTCGCTTGATGCAGCAACTGCTAAGCAGTATTATCCAGCCAGCTTTCAGCAATCCTATTCTCAATCAACAGCATGATAGTGCCGTGCTGACCATCAATGGCTCAAAATTAGCGTTCACCACCGATTCATACGTCGTCAAACCGCTATTTTTTTCCGGCGGCGATATAGGCAAGTTAGCGGTGTGCGGAACTTTGAACGACTTGGCGATGAGCGGCGCGACACCTTTATATTTGAGTTGTGCGCTAATCATTGAAGAAGGTTTCCCGATTAAAGACTTGCAACGCATCGTCGAGTCCATGCAGAAAACCGCACAACAGGCGGGAGTAATGATTGTCACCGGCGACACTAAAGTCGTCGATCACGGTAGCGGCGACGGAGTTTATATCAATACCGCAGGCATCGGCATCATTGCCGAAAACATCAACGTATCTCCCGCCAACATTGAAGTCGGCGACAGCGTTATTATTAATAGTGATATAGCACGACATGGCATTGCCATCATGCTGGAACGTGAGGGCATGAACTTTGATAGCACGATACAAAGTGATTGTGCCGATTTATCCGGTTTGGTTCAAAATTTAATACAAGCCGGTGTCAAAATCCATTGTCTGCGTGACTTGACACGCGGCGGATTAGCCAGCTGCCTGATAGAACTGGCCTCTGCATCACATCATGCAATCGAAATCAACGAAACAGCACTGCCAATACATCTCGATGTGCAAAGCGCCTGTGAAATTTTAGGTTTTGACCCTGTTTATATCGCCAACGAAGGGTGTTTTGTATTGTTTGTGCCTGAAACACACACAGAACAGGCATTGATTGCTTTACGCCAACATCCGCAAGGACAACAGGCATGTTTGATCGGCACGGTTAAAGCCGTTCATGCGCGTGGATTGGTAACACTGCAAACCGCAATGGGTGTCAGTAGGGTTTTGGATTTATTGAGCGGCGAACAATTACCGAGAATTTGTTAATCATTAGAGGCAGTTTAATCGCTTCTGAGCGACTAAACATGACGTCCAATTCGTTGGTAATAGCGTATGGTCAGTTTCATGTTGCTAAGTTTTTTGATTAAATTCTAAAAGTGACACCGCTAAGTAAGCGTTTGAACTGGGTGCTATTTATAACCTTACGCGCTCATGTCTCTGAGGCAAAGCCATGCTTTCGAAAGAAAAACGCCACATTCACCAACGCGATCATAACGGGCACTTCAATTAATGGCCCGATGACTGCCGCAAAAGCAGCACCGCTGTTGATTCCGAACACGGCTACTGCCACCGCAATCGCCAGTTCGAAGTTGTTGCTGGCGGCGGTAAATGCCAGCGTGGTGGACTTTTCATAGCCAGCGCCGATGGCTTTGCCCATCATAAAGCTCACCAAAAACATCACCACAAAATAAATCAACAGCGGAATGGCGATTCGCACAACATCTAAAGGCAGTTGCACAATTAAATCGCCTTTGAGCGAAAACATCACCACAATAGTGAACAATAAGGCAATGAGGGTTAGCGGGCTTATTTTTGGTATGAAACTTTGTTGATACCACACCTTGCTCTTAGCGCGAATCAGGAAGAAACGCGTCAGGAATCCGGCAATAAATGGCACACCTAAATAAATGAATACACTTTTAGCAATCTCGCCGATGGTGATAGTCACCAAACTACCTTGCAGCCCAAACAGCGGAGGCAGTACGGTAATAAATAACCAGGCATAAACACTGTAAAACAGCACCTGGAACACGCTATTAAAAGC
>JAYTJI010000264.1:0-13903 GCA_043731245.1 Methylococcaceae bacterium
TTTCATAACGCAATGTAACATCTCATTAACAGCAGGATTTAGACCTACGAGGTTTTTAAAACCTCGTAGGTCTGATATTGTTACCTGCGTCAAATGAGGAGTTACAACGAAATGTTTTAGCATACCCTATGTTCATTCTGCACAGCTCCAATAAAACCGAGAATCTGGTCGCTCACCTGACCGCAGTCATCGAAAACGCACCACTGGCGTCCCCTTTTGAAAAAGAAGTTTTTCTGATTCAAAGCCAGGGTATGGAGCGCTGGTTATCGCAGCAATTAGCCAGTCACTTTACAGTCTGGGGTAACTATCAGTTTTTATTCCCCGGCAAGTTTTTCAGTTCTTTAGCGCAAAAAATAGACAGCCGATTAAACGATACTACTTTTGATCGTGACCTGATGCTTTGGCGAATCGAGGCAATATTGCGCAGGCTGGATAGTGACAATTTTCTGCCGTTAAAACACTATTTATCGGGCGAAAACAGCTCTTTAAAACGTTATCAGTTAGCCAAACAGTTGGCGCAGATTTTTGACCAGTACCAGATGATGCGGCCCGATATGCTCAATGCCTGGCAAAAAGATGACACCCTTTACCACACCGCAACCGAACGCTGGCAAAAAGCGCTATGGCAAAAAATAAGCACACAAACCGGCAATAAGCACAGAGGTTCATTATGGCTGGATGTGATCGCAAAGTTTAATGCGGCGGAAGAAGGTGCCTTTAGTGGTTCCTTGCCGGAACGGATTTCGGTTTTCGGAATTAACACGATGCCACCGTTATTTTTGAGCTACCTGGAAGGCTTATCGAAACATTGCCAACTGCATCTTTTTTTGCTCAATCCGGCGCAAACATTCTGGGCTGATCTATCCAGCAAACGGCAACGGGCGAATGACGAAAATTTTAGCGGGCATCCGCTGTTATCAACGCTAGGCCAACAAGGACGTGAATTTCAGGAAATGCTGCTGGAACAAGTGCAGTTTGATTTCGAACCGGAAAGCTTTGAGCCCAGCGAAGCGCGGAATAATCTGCATCAATTACAAAACGATATTTTAAATAACCGGCTGGATGGGGATAACGAGACGCCCACCTCGCGCCCTCTACAAAAAGATGACTCCATTAACATAAACGCCTGTCATTCCCGGATGCGCGAGGTGGAGGTATTAAAAAACCAACTGTTATACACTCTGGAACATGACTCCACGCTGGAGTTACGCGATATTGTCGTAATGGCACCCGACATTCAAGTATACGAGCCGTTTATTTCAGCCGTATTTAGCGACATTCAACACGCCATTGCCGACCGCAGCTTACGTTTGAGCAACAATACACTGGATGCTTTTATTCGTTTTTTAAACGTAAGTCAGAGCCGTTTTGGCTGGCAAAGCGTTCTGGATTTGCTGGAACAACCCGTGGTGTATCCAGGTTTTGGTTTGTCTGAAACGGATCTGGAATTGATTAAATATTGGCTACACGATACCCATGTGCGCTGGGGCAAGTCGGCAAAACACAAGCAGGAACTTGGACTGCCCGAACTTAACGAAAATACCTGGCAAGCATCCCTGGATAGATTACTGGTGGGTTACGCGGTGGGCAATGATGAGGATTTTATTAGCGATGTATTGCCTTATGTTGACATTGAAGGTTCGTCTGCACTGGCGTTGGGTGGTTTATGCGAGTTTATGCAGCTGTTGTTTAAAGCCAGCAAGGAATTAAAACAGCCGAAACCGCTTAAGACCTGGAGTACGCAGCTCTATTATTACGCCGATCAATTATTGGCAGACGTAGATCCGGTTGAACGCCAGCAGCTTAACGAACTATTGGCGGAAATAGCCGCTGATCTTACCGATGTGCATAATGATACTGTAGAGCTGCAAGTTATTATTAGCTGGCTTGAAGATAGGGTTGCCGAACGCAAATCAGCCAATGGTTTTTTGCGTGGACAACTGACTTTTTGTTCCATGTTGCCGATGCGCTCCATTCCCTTTAAAGTGATTGCCTTATTGGGGATGAATGATGGTGAATTCCCAAAAATTGATCGCAACCCGACCTTCGACTTGCTAACGCACAACTTCCGCAAAGGTGACCGCTCAAGGCGTGCGGATGACCGTTATCAATTCCTGGAAATCCTTTTGTCCGCCAGACAGCAGCTGATTATTACCTATATCGGGCAATCGATCAGCCACAATGAGGTTATCCCGCCTTCCGTGGTTATCAGTGAATTACTGGACGTTTTACAGGAAAGCTACCAGCTTACAGATCTCATTACCCGGCAACCGTTACAAGCATTCAGTCCGCGTTATTTTAACGGCGCCCCGAATTTGTTCAGTTTTTCAGAAGCCGACTGCGAAACCGCGCGAGCATTATCCGCACCCAAACCTGCACCTGTTCTTTGGTGGCAAGGCACAATAAACGTCGAAACGGAAAAAGTTATAGAACTAAATGAACTGTTTAGCTTTTTCCGGCATCCACAGCGTTATTTTATGCGGCGGCAAATGGACGTGCGTTTTAACGGTATTGAGGCAGAAGCCGAAGAGCGCGAGCCGTTTACCATAGATAAAATGGAGGGCTATTCAATCCATCATGAATGGATACAGAAAACCTTAGCCGGTGCATCGGTATCGGTAAAAAAATTGCAGGCACAGGGACGGTGGTTATCTGGCGTACTGGGAGAACTTGAATTTGATCGACAACAAGACCTGATAAATGAATTTGTTGAACGCATCAGGGCCAAAAATCTGGGTGAACCTTTAGACGACTTGCCTATCGATATAAAAGTACAAGACTATCGTCTGGTCGGAAAACTTGCAAATCGTTATAAAAATGGCAGCTTGTTTTATCGCTATGCCGACCTGAAAGGCAAGGATTTTATTTGCGCCTGGCTACATCACCTGATTATTAATCAAGTTCAGGAGCAAACTACGTTTTTGCTGAGTACCGATGAAGATTTTATTTTGTTGCCGAGCTATTGCCAGCCTAATGTTTTATCAGCATTCATAGACATTTACCAAGCGGGTAACAACGCCCCCGATGCGTTTTTTGTGGAAGCGGCTTTAGCATACATTAAACAGGCGCATAAACTGGAAAATGGCAACCGGGCAAGTAAATCAGCGCTGGATGTCGCAAAAGAACAGCTCTCCAGAGCTATTGGTCAACCCTTTGAGCCTGAACTCAGGCTGCTTTATCAAAATGTAACCGGCATAGAACCGGTGTTGGGCGAAACTTTTGAACACCAATGCCAGACTTTGTTACAACCTGTTTGGAACGCTACACATTCATTAACTTAGGAATGAAATAATATAAAGGGAACCTCTAAAAATTGCACTTCGACAAGCTCAGTGCGAACGGTAATATTTTTAAATCAATAGCTTACCCGTTTGTGCTGAGCCTGTCGAAGCATAAATAGACAATTTTTAGAGGTTCCCTATAGTCGCAACGCTTATCCACCCTACCTAAAATGTCCAAGTCATAGAAAAAGCCCATCATATCAGCGCAACCAGGCTAAACAACGTAGCTTTTTGATTGCTCATAACGATGTTTGGGGGATAATGCAACAAGTCTACGGTTGCACTTAAAGAAAGTGTTTGAATTTTTTTCATTAAACGCAACAACACTATAACCTACTAACTTTAAGGTGCAGCTATGCCGATTAATTCTTTAATGGTATTTTTTATTATTTCCCTGTTTTTGGTAGCGATCCTACAGATTCATATCTTTGAAATTGCCTTTGTCAAACTCGGATTAACGCCTGAAACCGCATTATTTTTATTGCTTGGAACATTACTTGGCAGCGGTATTAATTTGCCGGTTTATAGCTTGCATACCAAGGAAGCCGGTCACCTTATTAACTCACCCGATCAAAAACCGATCTGGGAAATATTTCAGCCTGTAAAAGAAGGTAAAATTGTTATTGCCGTCAATGTCGGCGGTTGTTTAATCCCGGTTGGCTTATGTCTTTATTTCATATCGCTACAGATGATTGACCCCATCAAAATTATGGTCGGCATATTAGCAATAACCGCATTGAGTTATAAATTTAGCCGATTAATCCCTGGCATGGGCGTCGGTATGCCCATTTTTCTGGCTCCATTTACTTCGGCTTTGTTAGCCCTGGTTCTTGATCCTGAACATGCGGCTCAGCTTGCGTATATCAGCGGCGTATTCGGCGTATTAATTGGTGCCGATTTACTTCGGCTAAAAAATATTGCTACACTCGGCAAACCTGTCGCGGCAATCGGAGGTGCCGGTACTTTTGATGGCATTTTTATGACTGGGATTATTGCCGCCTTATTGGCTTAATCATCAAGCCCCAGCGAGCGCATAGCGATAGAGACTGTGAGAGTATTAGTGTGTGGAGTAAAAACAATCACTTGAAAAATGGCAAAAACTCTTTTAAGCCTGTTTTTAGAATACTTTCACAGTCTCGATAGCGTAATGCGCCGAATGCTCAAAGGCCAACTGCGGCATCGCCCATTGACGTCCTACGGATTGCGCCTTACCGCGTTACGACTGTTCGACAAGCTCACAGCTCAGTGCGAACGGTTGTCTTTGTAAACCGGCGACTTATCCGTTTATGCTGAACCATGAGCTTGTCGAATGAACGAAGCATGGATAGACATTTTTTAGAGGCTCCCATAAGTGGCGCAATTCGTTTTTAGCTAAGCTCAAGATTAGTTCACTGTAGGCCTACCACCTGATTTTAGAGTGCTGCTAACCAAATTAACCCTGTACAACTCTTTGCAGGAGATCATTTTTTACTATATCAATTTCTTTTGCAAGGCCGTTGCCCTGATAAGCAATAGAAATTTCATAGTTTTTATATTGGCCATGGCGGTCAGCACTAAACCAATTGAATGATCCTGCACAACATATTACATCGTCGCAGATAACAATTTTGCTATGGACACGTCTAACGATAGAGGTCTTAACACCCACCGTTTTTAATAGGTTGATCGCCTCACGCATTTCACTTTCTCTACTTTTATTAAATGAAGCATCCGTATAAACCGTAATAGAAACTTCTCGCTGAATGGCGCTAGCCATCGCTGCCAAAGCATCAGTGCTGATGCTGTGTGGCAGTAGCCACGGCGTGACTATAATCACTTCTTTATTGCTTTGCTTAAATACTTCAATGAGAAACAAGTCATGCTCATCCGCGTTTACAAGCTGTCTGATACTAGTATTTGCCGTTTTTAAATCTTGCCTAGCTAGCTGCTTGAAGTTGAGTGCATTAGCTTCATTGCAGAATAAGTACGATGCTAACAAGCCTCGTGGTTTTCCTCTCTGACTTGAATCGAAAATATCCATGTCACCAAACACGAGAAAATTATCTTTAGCGCGTGAAACAGCTACATTCAACATGCTCTGGTTACGGTCGATAAACTTTCCATCGGCGTGTTTTGAGTAAGTTGGCGAAAAAATCACAACAAGCCTTTCAGCACCTTGAAATGAATGGACTGTACCGACAGTAATTTCACCATTATTTTGCCCTACCGCTATTCCTCTAGCTTTACATGCACTAGAGATAGCTCTTACTTGGCCTGTAAACGGCGCAACAATTCCTACAATTTCATTTAATGGTTTTTTATGCGTTGATTCAAGTTGATTTTTGTTAGCAAGAAGCCACTCAGCAATAGTTTGTGCCTCAAGGTCATTTTTGCGGCTTCCATTGCTATTTTGGCAAATGCCATTTACATGTAAATAGCCCATTGTTGGCAGGCCATTATAGTTTTTTGGTGAGCCGCGCATAGGTATCAGTTTGTTGCTATAACATAGCTCATCGCAGTAGTTGATAATTTCATCAAAACAACGACGATGCTCAAACAAGAACATGCCCCGCGCTAAGTCAGGGTCGTAATGATAGCGTGTTGCATGTTGTGCGATACGCATAACGCTGCCTGAAGAAGATGTTTTGCCCAGGTCTGCAATTTTTTTGTAAACAACTTCATTGTAATTTTTAGGCAACATGTTAGCTTCTACCATATTCCCTATATCAACTTGCTTGGTGATTGACCAGATGGGTTCAATTTGTTTAGTGTCTCCAATGACCATGGCTTTTTTTGCCAAAGCAAATGATGCGCCAGAGACTTCTGGTAACACCTGACCTGCTTCATCAACAATTAAAAGGTCTGCAAAGTTATACAGGTAATCATCATCAAAAATACCTTCATTGTGCCGTTTAGATAACAGCTCCTTTGGTAGCATAAAAAATGTTGAAACTGCACAAGGGGTAAGCATCATTCTTCTATACCAACGCTTTTCCATTGCGTATTGTCCATTTTTTGCTTTTTCTCCTCCCTTTCCGTTACTGAGGTTTCCTTTATATTCAGTTATCAAGTCATTCATAGCAATTAGCCAGCGACCTTCCCAATAGTGGGTTGTCAGCAGGAATATATCAAATCGAATACTGGTATCTGCTAGCGCATCACATTGCTGCAAGGTAAGGTCATTGGCGGGAATTGATGATTTTAGTGGGACTACAGCATTAGCCCACCTAGCATTACTTGCACTCATCGCTTTTATTTTGTCACCACCACAAGCTAAGCTTGCTTGAAATTTTTCAAGAGCAAGTCTAGCTTTACTTATTTTTTGAGTAATTTCTACAGAGATTGTGTTAATAAATTCAAATTTTTCATCAGTATTATTTTTTAGAAACTGCTTCGCCAGCAGCAATCGCTTAGTTTTAACGGGAGGAATCCATGAAAACAGGCTGTAATATAAAGGCTCTGCTGCTAGATAGGCTTCCCATGAATCTTCCAGCGCTTTCAGTGCGGTCATGTACTCAAGTGTTGCATCTACATCATGTTTACGCTTGTACATTTCTTCACTAGGTTTTTTGCCAAGTTCTTTAAGCAGATTTTCTCTGGCCGATAATAGCGTTACCCAAGCACTTTCAATGGACTTAAGCTTATTGGCTTCAGTTTGGATTGCGGCTTGTAGCACAGTTACAATGGATTTAATGCTGTAGTCGGTTATGCTTGGATACGCTTTTTTTGCAGCTGCTACATAGTGTTGCTCAGCACTTTTTATATAAGCTTCATCTTCAATGTTGTCAAAAAACAACTTGGTTTGATATTTTTTGGCAGCCTCAGCCTCTTTACTTACAGCAGGAAAATATGAGCCAAAACTTTTAATGTCTGGTAGCCACCTCCCAGCAAAAACGCCTTCGCCCATTGAAAAGTCTTTTTCAAAAGCCTCAATAATATTGGTTACCGCTTGGTTATTAGTTGAAGAAGCAAAAATCACTGGTGGATTGCTACCTTCAATTGCGGCTTTTGCCCATGCCGATGCGACAACGGTTAGCAGTAAAGTAGTTTTCCCCGTTCCTGGTGGACCATTTACGGCTAATATATCGCCATTGTTGGATACCATTAAGTGGTTCATTGCGTCACGTTGCGCTGCTGCTAATGAGAATTTATTTCCAGAATGTGCCAATCGTTCACTAAATAAAGAGTTGGGCTGAATACATGGCTCAGGTGGGTGAATGGTATCGGAAGAATATCGTTCAAACAGTGGCGCGGATGGCTTGTTTTTAATGATGTCGGCATAAAGTGCACGAATGTGCATACTTGGACTAATGACCTCTTTTTTAACGATAAAAAAGTAATGTGCAAGTTCAAATTCAGATGACAAAGCATCATTATCGGCAACTTCTGAAAGAAGTTTTTCATAATATTTGGTGTACTCTTGCCACTTGGACTTAAACCAATCTTCTCTTGATTGTTCGTTAGCTATTGCTTCGTCATAATCTTCATATAAAACTGAAAAACTATTTGTTGTTAAAAATGTATCGAGCGTTGATACATCTCCAATGGAGTATGAGCCTCGGTCAAGCGGCTCAAGCAGATCGCGTGCGATGAAGGTGGCCGCAGGATACATGCGACCGTCACGGTCAATATTGGCATTGCTGATAATGGGTGTAATGGTACTAGGAATGCCAGCAACAGGTGCTTTCCCATGCAGTAAGCGAGCAACATATACCTGAGGTCGGATAATGATACTGACTGTTAGCGCATCTTTAGGCTCACCAAAAAATAACTCATCTGTAAGTTCTCTACTTAATTGACCAGTTTTTATTTCACTTAAAGGAGGTTGCTTTCTTTCTTCAAGTAACGACTTATTATCTTTAAAAGCACCTTTGCCGCTACCCGCATCTAAAAGTGAGATTCGCCAGTATTTAGCATAGGTAAGGCTTGTTGTTTTGTTCATTTAATTGTCAGACTAGTGGTTTTTATTTTTCAAATGCATGCAATGTATGTCCTGCAATGTTGTCAAATTAGTGAATGGGGTACCAATGGCTTGATTAGCCAATACTTTACCAAAGGGAGTAGTTTTGAGAACATAACCGACAATGAGGTTGAGGTTGTAATGAATAAGCTCAATCATAGCCCCCCGAAAAACACTCAACAAAAAACACCTTATACGGTATTTTTTGCTGGCACATTGCAAGAAGCAGCATAAGCACTAGGATTGCACTTCGGAGTTGAATCCACCTTCGCTCCTCATCCTACACAACTGCAATTATTTTAATAATTTCAATTTCCAATCCAGTATGTGGCTGAAGCTTTTGAAAATCAGCATCAAGCGTAATCAACTTATCACAATGCTGCTGTGCAAACATAAGATGAATCACGTCTTGATATTGCGGAAAAAATCTATCTTTGCACACAGTACGAAACTGTCTAAAAATATCTGCTTTGCAACTGGGCGGGCAAACTCACTGTAAAACCACACATTTTTCTACGATAAGCATATCAACTTTGAGTTTTGCCAGTGTAAAAACATACTCTTGCAGCACTAATAACGAGATTAACAACTGATTTTCTGCGATATATGTTTCCAGCAAGGCAATACAACGCTTCTTTTTAGCTAAATCCTGCTCCACTGCTGCATAAATCAACACATTGCTATCAACATAAACCATCGTTCATCTCATCCATTAGCTGAGTAATGTCAATCTCAGGCGCAATGCTAATATGCCGATTGCGTAAATCATTAAAAAAAACAGCCTGGCCTATCCTTCTTTCAGCATTACCAGTTTCGGGAAATTCAGTTATCGCACCCGCAGATTGTTTAATAAGCGCCTCTGTGCTGGTAATTTTGTTTGGCGTGTTTTCTATTGGCAAAATGATGATTTCTGCCTGTTGATAATGCTGAAATTCCGGCGGGATTTTAATGGTGATGGTTTCATTTTCGAGGGAATGAAACTGGCGTAATGCGATCATGATGGCCTCCTGTTAACTAGATAATTTTTAATCAATACTTCGGATCGTTTTGCCGCGCGTAATTCGTATGTTCTATTTTGCCCTATGCAGGATAATTCAGCACCATAATAATTTTGTCCATTGCGCCCAGCTTTATTGCAGCCAAGCATGGCTATACCAGACTCAAATCACATGTTCCTTAAGCCACTCTTTCAACGCCGCATTCATGCGTGTTTGCCAGCTTTTGCCGGATGCACGGAAGGCGTTCAGTAGATTTTTATCAAACTTACCGTGATTGAGACTTTGGTGGGTGAGGGTTGCTTCAACAGTCGTTTAAACTGCCAAAAACACCAATAAAGAAATACAGTTAGGATCATAAATGCGCTGAAAAATGAGGTACAATACCCAGGAAAATAGTTTGATTAAGCTGTAATCAAGTTCAGGCAACTCCATCTTATTCGGCTTTACCCTTTCGGTTCTATCCCTAAACACAAAATTTATTTCTCGATTCAATATTCTATTTTATAGGTATTTTATTCAATTGGTCGGGACGACAGGATTTGAACCAGGGCAAACGCATTAAAATTTATCAGCAAACAATACCTTAGCCCTGAAGTCACCATCCCAAGCGGCCATCCGACGTTTTTTAGGAAGGCTTAGCTTTGAAGGTTCTTTTTGGAACAGATTTAAAACCAGATGTCGAATGCTGGTCATAATACCCGGTGCGTTGCCTTTGCGAATCCGGCTGGCGTCTTCTCGAAGTACGACATCCATACGCCAATGCAAGGCATTCTCAATTCCCCAGTGACCGCGGGCAGCATAGGCAAACGTTTTGGCAATAGGTGGAATAGAGTTGATGAAAAAAAGTTTTTCCTTGAAAAACTTACCCGTTTCTTCGTATTCCCGCTCGACCATACCGATACTACGCAACCCTGCCCAACATTCCGTTTTAGGTAGCGTCTGCAAATCGTCAGTAATCCAATAGCGCCGGGTTTCTAAACGCCCGTGGCTGTTATCAACTTCCTCAATATAATCATGCTTTATCTGTTTAAATTTAGCCGCTTGCGCCGTCGTGAAATAATCCTCCACGGCTTCATGCAAAGAGCCTTGGTTTCCTTTTAGCCCCAGGACATAATCACCGTCCTGATCAACGATCTGTTTGGCGATCTCGCGTTGGCACCCCATTGCATCCAGTGTCACGATGCAACCTTTAAGTTCAAGCAATGCCAATAACTTCGGAATGGCGGTGATTTCATTCGATTTAACTTCCGTTGCCTCCTGGCCTAAAATCAATCGGCTTGCTGAACTCCAGGCGCTAACCCTATGCAAGGGATTTCTATTGTTTTTTCGATCCCGCGAACCACGCGCTGTTTTACCATCCACACTGATCAGCTCACCCTCAGTTTGTGTATAAACACTCTTTGTCCAACTAATAAAACAGTCTTGGAAGCCTTTGGGCGACAATCTTGAAATGACATACGCTATACAGTCATGAGAAGGAACCCCATTTTTTAGCGGAATATAGCGTTTGAGCCAATCTGACTGATTGCGTCCAAAATCAGCAATATCTTCCCACCCTTCGGCGCCACTGATCACAGCGCATATCGTAAGAACAATGATGTCCATTAACGCGTGAAGCTTATTGCGCTCTATTCGGGGATCAGGTAATTTTGAAAAATGTTCTACAAAACAAGGATTCATCTGCTTTCTTTGCAAAAAGCGTTAATATAAACTAATAGCATCTTGTTTTTGAATATTTTTATATGCGTTTGCCCTGGGATTTGAACCTGCTACCCCTTGTCCCCCAGAACGGTAAAGCTATGTTTTATTCTGTTCAACGAAGTTTTAATTAGTCAATAAATCCTTTTAAATTAAGTAACTTGTTTTATTTTGTAGTCCAGCTAAGTACAATAAAGTTCTTTTAAATTCAGTCAAAATAGTACCCCGAACAGTACCCCGAAAAATCAAAGCTAAGTTATTGATTTTTGACTGACCTACCACTTGTCGAAACGACAAAGGACTTTAAAAATGGCTATCAATAAAATAAAACCACTGGTATTTAAGCATTTAAAGCCTACTGATAAAGAACAACAAATAAGTGACAGTGACGGCTTATTTATTCGATTTCGTTCTATTGCCGATGGTGGGGCTATCTCTTTTCGCTTACGCTATTTTTTCGAGGGTAATATAAATGGTTAAGCCTAAAACCTACTGAACTGGCAGAAGCCCGAAAAGAACGCGATAGTTACAAGCTCATGCTAAAAGATGGCATAGACCCGAACCTTGAAGCAAAACTCAAAAAGGAGCGGGTAAGAAAACAACAGATTGATGAACAGGAAGCCTTAACCAAATTAGCTGGGCGTGTGACTGTCAGGGATTTGTTTAGCCGATGGCGTGATACTGATTTAATCAATCGTAAGGATGTTAAGGAAGTGGTGCGAATGTTTGAAAAGGATGTTTTGCCAATATTGGGCAGTTTATTTGTTGAGGATGTGCGAAAAGGACACGTTACCCAAGTGACAGACGTATTAAAACAACGCGGTGTTAATCATTTAGCACGAAACATTCTAAAACTAATGCGGCAAATGTTCAGGTTTGCGGTTGATAGGGATATTATCGAATTTGACCCCACGGCAAGCCTTGGCGTAACAAAGACCACTACCAAGCCTACTGAACGCGATAGGGTATTGAGTGAGCTTGAAATAAGGGCATTAGCGCGGCAACTGCTGCCCGATGCTAACCTTTTGAAGTCTACAGAGTGTGCTATATGGATTGCCTTATCAACCCTATGCCGTATCGGTGAATTATCCAAAGCTAAGTTTTCAGATATTGATTTTAAATTGAAGACGTGGACGATTCCCGAAGCGAATAGTAAAAACGGTAAAGCTCACATCATTTATTTATCAGACTTTGCAATGACTCAATTCAAGGCGTTAAAGCTGATTGCCAAAAGTGATACGTGGATTTTTCCTAATCGTGATAATTCCAGTCATGTGTGCGAGAAATCCATATCCATACAAATACGCGGACGGCAAACAGCAACCCTACTCAGCAATCGTTCAAAAGATTCAGAAGCCTTAGTCATGACAGGCGGTAGATGGACACCGCACGATTTACGCCGGACAGGTGCCACCATGATGGGTAATTTATTGATTCAGCCCGATGTTATCGAGAAGTGCTTGAACCACACCGAAGAAAACAAAATGAAACGGGTTTATCAGCGCCAAGAATTGAAAGCAGAACAAGCCGAAGCATAGCGCGTGTTAGGTGATAGGCTTAGTTTGCTGGTGAATATGGATAGTTCTAACGTAACGCCAATCAAAAGATTGCATAAATCTACAGTACAATGACGACCAATAAGACACAAAAAAGGCCAAACCATGACCACAATACCTTTTGACACTTTGGACTTTGCCAACCGGCTTAAATCTGTAGGCTTTACCGATGAGCAAGCGCAAGTAATTACCGAGCTACAGCGGACGGCTACAGGAAACACCCTTGAGCAAGCACGGCACGACTACCACCTTGATGATGTAGCCACCAAGCGTGATTTAAAGGAAATAGAAACGGCGTTAAAGCATGACATAGAAATACTTAGAGCCGACACAGGGCGTATGATTGCCGAAAGCAAAGCCGACTTAACACGCTGGATTATTGGCGCTGGCTTTCTACAAACAACGCTGATTATTGGCGTACTGCTAAAAATCGCACACCTGATATAATCAACAAGACTGGATAGCCCGACGGGGCGATAAGTAGGAGTCATTACCCTATTTCCGGTTAATCCTTTTCGTAATGGTTACGCTTAAATGGGGCGTTTATGATAGAACCCGATTATTACCCGTTAGCGATGGCGGCTAAAAAAATAGGCTACTCAGAAGAGCTTTTAATATCCTTGGCCGCTGAAGGTAAGCTACCGCTTTATGCTAGGATGGAGTCAAAAGAAGCATTAATTTATGAGTCGGATATGAGCCGCACATTTGAGTTTCCCTCAGAGCGTTGTTACCTGTCAGGAATATACAAAGTACCAGCCAGCGCACTCGTGGATTATCAAAACGACCACAGCACTTACTTGAATAGCTTAGACCCTGCTAAAAACTGCGATAATTACTACGCTCTACATACCCCAATACCGTTTAATGATTTCGTGTTGTTTGTTTCTGCCGAAGATGTGACGCGGCTATCGAAAAAAGAGACGGTAAAAACCGCTATGAATGAAACCGAGCGCAACACCATGTTAAAGCTGATTATCGGCATGGCAATAGACGCTTACGGTTACGACAAAGATAAACCCCGAAACGATGCCAGCGGCGATAATAAAAACAGCATAAGCACAAAATTGGCACTTAAGGGAATTACCATCACTGATGACACCGTCCGCAAGTATTTAAAAGAAGCGAAAAATTTTTTATAGCCTGTAAGCCAGTAACGGCGCGAACCATAACCGAATCGGTTAAGTTATAACCGAGTTCGGACAATACCACTTTGTACCCGTCCAAAATATAGCCATGTTCAACAAAACACCAAAAGGTGCAAAACATGGTTACTCAAAACCAACTCCCACAAGCTGGCTTTTTCCGGTTATCGCAAATAATCGGCACTAAAGGCAATCCCCCACTAATACCAGTAGGTCGTACAACATGGCTGAATGGCGTCAAGTCTGGAAAATATCCCAAACCCGTAAAACTTGGAGCGCGTACTAATGG
>JAYTJI010000265.1:0-5169 GCA_043731245.1 Methylococcaceae bacterium
TGCCCGGAAGAACGGTAAACCGTTTGGCGAAACGGAGCCCCATGGTGATAGTCCGTCATTTGTTAATGACTTGGCTGAAAGCGCTATTCATTTTGTCAAAAGTTGGCTTGCTAAAAAATAAACCACGTTCTGTTATCAGGAAATGGGGTGGTATTTAAATATAGTTGTTAGTCGGGTTGGCGTAGCATAATCAATGCTCTTGGGTTGCGCCGACCTTACCCGCAAGTTGGGCACTTGGGGTTTTTCCTTAGCTTCATGGTGTTCCATTCCATCGTTAGACCATCCAGTAACAATAACCGCCCCGTTAAAGTTTCGCCGATAGCCAAAATCAATTTCATCGCTTCCAATGCCTGAATGCTTCCTATTATTCCCGTGATGGGTGCTATAACGCCATTGGTTGCACAGTTTTGTAGCTCTTCACCGTCACTGTTGTATAAGCAGTTATAGCAGGGGCTGTTGTTAAAGCCTGGGGTAAATGCCGATACCTGGCCTTCAAAGCGGATAGCCGCACCTGAAACCAGCGCGGTTTGGTGTTTAACACAGGCGTTATTAATCGCAAAGCGTGTTGAGAAGTTATCGCTACAATCCAGCACCACATCCGCTTTGCTCACCTCCCAATCAAGTTGTTCGCCGGTCAGTCTTTGCTTGACCGCTCTCACATTAACATCAGGATTTAAATTTTTCAGTGTTTGACGGGTTGAAATTACTTTATCAGTCCCAATATCGGGTGTGTGATGAGCAATCTGTCGTTGTAAATTGGATAATTCCACTACGTCATCATCATAAATGGTAATACTGCCGATACCCGCTGCGGCAAGGTACATGGCAGCCGGGGAGCCCAGTCCTCCGGCTCCGACAATTAATACCTTGGCGGCAAGGAGTTTTTGTTGTCCCTCAATATCACACAGGGGCAGCATGATTTGACGGCTATAACGGAGTAGTTGGGTGTCATTCATTAGGGCATATTATTGTTGTATCGTGATGGGGAATGATGCCAAAAAACTTGACAGACTGCAAAACCTGATTATTATTAGCACTCATTGCTAGCGAGTGCTAATAACAGATAACCTTTTTTTAATGTTAGGAGATATAGATGAATATACGTCCGTTACACGACAGAGTGATAGTCAAACGCCTTGAAGAAGAAACTACAACTGCTGGTGGTATTGTACTGCCCGGTTCTGCTGCTGAAAAACCAAGCCAAGGCATGGTATTGGCAGTAGGCACTGGCAAACAACTGGACAATGGCACAGTACGCGCATTAGAAGTTAAAGTTGGCGACAAAGTGCTGTTTGGCAAATACTCTGGTAACGAAGTTAAAGTTGACGGTGATGACCTCATCGTTATGCGTGAAGAAGACATCATGGGCATCGTAGGTTAAACCTATAAACCTGTAGGGTATGCACCGCATACCATTCATAATCACACACAAAATATTTTAGGAACAAAAAATGGCAGCAAAAGACGTATTATTTGGTGATGACGCTCGTGTCCGTATGGCGCGTGGCGTAAACATTTTAGCAAACGCAGTAAAAGTAACCTTGGGCCCTAAAGGCCGTAATGCGATTTTGGACAAAAGCTTCGGCGCTCCAACCATTACTAAAGACGGTGTATCCGTTGCCAAAGAAATCGAATTAAAAGACAAATTCGAAAACATGGGCGCACAGATGGTTAAGGAAGTGGCTTCACATACTTCTGACGTAGCTGGCGACGGCACAACCACTGCAACTGTACTGGCACAATCTATAGTAAACGAAGGTTTGAAAGCGGTTGCCGCTGGCATGAACCCAATGGACTTAAAGCGCGGTATTGATTTAGCCGTAATTAAAGCCGTTGAAGCGATTGTTGCCTCTGCAACGCCCTGTACTGACAACAAAGCCATTGCCCAAGTCGGTACCATCTCAGCTAACTCTGATGAGTCAGTCGGTAAAATCATTGCAGAAGCAATGGAAAAAGTCGGCAAAGAAGGCGTCATTACTGTTGAAGAAGGTTCAGGTCTGGACAATTCATTAGACGTGGTTGAAGGTATGCAATTTGACCGTGGCTATTTGTCACCTTACTTCATCAACAAACAAGAAAATATGAGCGTCGAACTCGACGATCCACTCATTTTGATTTTCGAAAAGAAAATCTCCAACATTCGCGAAATGTTGCCAATTTTGGAAGCGGTTGCTAAATCTGGCCGTCCATTATTGATTGTTGCTGAAGACGTTGAAGGCGAAGCATTAGCAACGCTGGTTGTGAATACTATTCGCGGCATCGTTAAAGTTGCAGCCGTAAAAGCGCCAGGTTTCGGTGATCGTCGTAAAGCCATGTTAGAAGACATCGCAGTATTGACTGGCGGTGTAGTGATTTCTGAAGAAGTTGGTTTGAGCCTGGAAAAAGCGGAATTAGCGCAACTGGGTACAGCGAAAAAAGTACAAATCACTAAAGAAAACACCACTATCATTGATGGTGCCGGTTCTGAAGAGCAAATTAAAGGCCGTGTAGCACAAATTCGCGCACAAGCTGAAGATGCTACTTCCGACTACGACAAAGAAAAATTGCAAGAACGTTTGGCTAAATTAGCTGGCGGTGTTGCTGTTATTAAAGTTGGCGCGGCAACTGAAATTGAAATGAAAGAAAAGAAAGCCCGCGTTGAAGATGCCCTGCATTCAACACGCGCAGCGGTTGAAGAAGGCGTAGTTGCCGGTGGTGGTACTGCACTGGTACGCGCTCTGTCTGCACTGGTTGGTCTTGAAGGCATTAATCACGACCAAACCGTTGGTGTTAATATCTTGCGTCGTGCAATGGAAGAGCCATTACGTCAAATCGTAGCCAATGCAGGCGACGAGCCTTCTGTCGTTTTTAACGAAGTGCAAAAAGGCACAGGCAGCTTCGGTTACAACGCAGCGACCGGCCAATACGGCGACATGATCGAAATGGGCATTTTAGATCCTGCGAAAGTAACGCGTACAGCACTGCAAAACGCAGCGTCTGTTGCCGGCTTAATGCTGACCACAGAAGTAATGATTGCTGATTCACCTGGCGACGAAAAAGGCGCTCATGGTATGCCTGATATGGGTGGCATGGGTGGTATGGGCGGCATGATGTAATTTGCCGGTCTTCAGGATGGGTTAAGTCTATTCTGGCACCATTAAGCTAGACAAAAAGAAGCCTTGGTTGGTAACAGCCGGGGCTTTTTTGCGTGAGGATGCTCGAAAAAAATAAAACACCAAATTTTACTAAGTACGCTTTAAAGATGATACGCGACAAGTATACTACTGGGCGTATGTCCTGTTTTTTTACAGTGCAGAAGCCATTAAATAAGGTTGTTTTTTGATGATTAATGATATAGAATTCATAAATGCTAGTGACTAGGAGTATCTCCAGTCATTATACTAGCCTCTAGCTCCGTTTAGGCATAATTTATCTTGCCCTGGTTCTTAATTTTTAGGATTAGGGTAAGTTGAAATTTTCATGAACATCAATAAAAGTTAGTGTTACTCAATTGAAAAACTCTCCTCCTTTACTTACCCTCAAAGAAGCTTTCGATTCTACATTTCATCATAAATTAAACTTTAATGATTTTTTGAATCTGGATGTTCAAAATGAATGGAAAAGCTTCCGCATAAATAATAAATTAATTCTTAATCCTTCTGTTACTTTAAAAAAATATCTTCGTTTTTTAAATAACTTTGTCTTTGATTATGCAAAGATAAATATTGAGGTAGTACATTCTTATAGAAAAGGGAAAAATGCATATACTGCTGTTGAGAAACATGCTGATAGTAAGTATTTCTTTCAAACAGACATTAATAATTTTTTTAATAGTATTGCAACTGAAGATATTGAAGCTGTAATTGACAATAATTTAGCTGATATACCTATATTAGACATTGACCAATATAGAACTAATGTATTGAATTTAGTGACTGTAGACGGAGTTTTACCTGTAGGGTTTTCAACCTCGCCTAGTATAAGCAATACTTGTTTGTATGCGTTCGATAATGCACTTGAATGTTATTGCCAGGGTAAGGATATTGTCCACACTCGCTATTCAGATGACATTATTCTTTCTTCTAATAATAGAGATGCATTAAAAGATGCTAAAGAAATCATTTCAGAGCAGCTTAATTTATTTCATAATGGCCGAATTCTGCTTAACCCTCGCAAGACAAAGCATACCCATAAAGGTGAAAAAATAAAACTACTTGGGATGGTTATCCTACCCTCTGGAAAAGTGAGTGTGGATATGAAGGTTAAAAAACAACTTGAAATATTGCTGCACTTCTATATCAATGATAAAGATAAGTTTTCTGATTACCTAAAAAATCATTATCATGGCGAGTTGAAAACAATTTCAGGACAATTAAATTACATTAATAGTATTGATAGCGCCTATCTGAATAAATTACGCAAAAAATATGGTAATTTTATTGTGGATGTTTTTTATCATCAAACAATTAAATAGCTATGGAATTTAATTGCAAGCTTTTTAATATTCAGCATATTAAAGAATTAAGTTTCAGCGTGGATTTGTCAAAAAATCAACTGATGTGTATCGTTGGAAAGAATGGCGTTGGAAAAACTACCTTAATTCGGGCAATTAAAAATCTTAAATCTGCCGATACCTTTACCAAAACCGCCTCTCCCAACATTTTTAACAACGATAGTCGTATTCTTTACGTTGTTGATAAAAATGAATATAACTTTCAATACAATCCAAAGCTAAGAGTAATTGATACAAAAGCCCTTATTGATAACAAAATAAAGGAAAGTATTAGTGTCGAACTTCCTATTCCTCACGGAGAAAGATTCAGCCATTTCCAGCGACTAGGTGAAATAGACGAGGAACTTAGAAAAAATATTTCACTGCAACAATATCAATCACCGCAAGAATTAATAGCATTACTTTCCGCTATCTATCAGTCAAATAGATTCGATAACTTAAAAGAGGTCAGGATAAAAGGAGCAAAGTATTACTTTATTTTGAAGGAAGACAATTTTTATATCCGCGAAGACTATTTAAGCTCAGGTAGTATATTCCAATAGATAAATGAGTCTGAAAAAAGGAAAAATAAATTCTTATGAGCCACTTGCAAAATTACCGACTAGAAAACGGGGCAATTTAATTAATGACTCCAGATAAGTCGTTTTTTGAACGGAACAGAGCCGGTAGCTCTATTT
>JAYTJI010000266.1:0-3950 GCA_043731245.1 Methylococcaceae bacterium
ATTTATAATAACTTTATCACCCTTAAAAACATTCCTTTGGCAGCGTATGAATATGTCGTCAACGGTAAACCCGCGCTGGAATGGGTAATGGAACGCCAAGGCGTAAGCACCCACAAAGACAGCGGTATAGTCAACGATGCCAATGATTGGGCCATAGAAACCATGAAAAACCCGCGTTATCCGTTGGAATTGTTTCAGCGGGTGATTACGGTGAGCTTGGAGACGATGAAGATTGTTAATGCGTTGCCGAAGTTAGATATTTAGCCGCTCTTAGGCTTGTTTGCTACAATCCATAACACATGACTAAGGAGAATAAAAATGCAACCACAAAAACTCATGCAAGAAATAGAAATATTACCGCCTGAATTACAAAAACAAGTGTTTGATTTTGTGTTGTTCCTGCGTAAACAACAACAAAAAAACACCTTAAAAAAAAGAACCGTAGGCGAATATAAAGATAAAATTATTATTCATGCTGATTTTGATTCAGAATTACCCGATGAATTCTGGCTAGGTGAGCAATGAAAATATTGCTCGATACTCACGTTTTTTTATGGCTTAGAAATGAGCCAAAACAAATATCTGAAAAAGTATTAACGGCTTATTTCGATACAGACAATGAGATCTATTTAAGTATGGCAAGTGTTTGGGAAATGCAAATAAAATATCAACTAGGAAAACTGGAACTTAAACTGCCACTCGCCGAATTAATTGAAGAGCAAATCTTAAATAATGATTTGCAAATTTTACCGATTGAAACTGAGCACATTTTTGCATTAGCTAATTTACCATTTCATCATAAAGATCCATTTGACAGAATCATCTTAATACAATCGCAATTAGAAAGCTTAAAATTGGCGAGCGTAGATACTGTTTTCTCTAGTTACAATATTGATTTATTTTGGTAGCCAAAAGCACCAACCATTGGAACAGGCAAAACAACACGTTGAACGTTATGCTTTTAGGAGAATAAAGATGTCACAGTTAGTATTAGAAAGCGAAAATGAACATACAAAAACTCATCCAAAAGTTAGCCGAAAAATTGAATATTCATTGTCGGCTCATTCTGCAAAAGGCTAAACCAGAATCTACAAAAGAAAATGAAATTAACGATGCAATGCAATTTGTAAAAACATTTTCCCAAGATAGCAGCTCTTTCGGTGACGCATTAATCTGGCAAAAAATAGAACGACAAGAGCGTTCATTGGATTAATGATTATTTTAGCGTGAAGGTTAAGTAAATAATTCGTAAGGATTGCCTGGCAAGGACGACTAATGCTAGTGCCCAGTCAGCATTGATTTGCCAGTAGATTTTTAGTCCACTGCAATACCTGCGAGGTTTTTAAAACCTCGCAGGTATTCGCTATGTCCGCCAAAACTAAGTTGACTGAGTACTGGTTACAAGGTAGGCGTATTTACCGTGTAACGCAACACTGATTCAATTCAATAAAAAAAGGAAATTAAGCATGAAAAAATTGTCTGTAGTGGTGGCGCTTATTGTGTTGGTAGGTGCAATTTGGGGATTTTTAAGAACAAAGTCTAATGATACGGAAATTGAAAAGCTGGTGTTGACTGGTTCCAGCACCGTAGCCCCGCTTGCCGCTGAAATCGGTAAACGCTTTGAGTCGTTACATAGCAATGTCCGGGTGGATGTACAGACCGGAGGCTCTTCTCGCGGTGTTAGTGATGCCCGCGCCGGACTGGCCAATATTGGCATGGTGTCCAGGGCACTTAAGAACGATGAAAAAGATTTACTGGCTTTCACCATTGCGCTGGACGGTATCAGCGTCATCATCAACAAGGTTAATACCGTTGAAGCTCTGAATAAACAGCAGATTATCGACATTTACACTGGCAAGATCGTCAACTGGAAAGACGTTGGCGGCAGCGATGCACCGATTACCGTCGTCAATAAAGCGGAAGGCCGCTCGACATTGGAGCTGTTTCTGCATTATTTCGGTTTGAAAAATACCGATGTCAAGCCGCAAGTCGTTATTGGCGATAATCAGCAAGGCGTTAAAACCGTGGTGGGCAATCCAGACGCCATCGCTTATGTGTCTGTGGGGACTGCCGAATATGAAGCAAGCCATGGTGCGGTTATTAAATTGCTGCCACTGGAAGGCATAGCGGCTTCCATAGAGAATGTGCGTAATCGCAGCTTTCCTTTATCAAGACCATTGAATCTGGTGACTCGTGCCGCGCCTGCCGGACTCGCCAAAACCTTTATCGAGTTCGCCAGTTCGCCACAAGTTAATGATTTGATCGAGGCGCAATACTTTGTCCCTGTCCCGCGCTGATAGGCAACTGGCTACGCTATTGCGGGGCGGCGCGCTGCTTTCGGCGGCGATTGTATTGTTGATTTTGTTATTTCTTATCAAAGAATCCTGGCCGGTGTTACAGCACATAGCATGGACACGTTTTGTTAGCGATGCGTCCTGGCATCCGGCGGACAGTTTATATAATTTAACGCCAATGCTGTCGGCTACGCTGACTTCAACGCTGGGCGCAGTGTTGCTGGCAACGCCGTTGGGCATCGCTTCGGCGCTGTTCAGCCGTTATTATGCGCCGCCATTTATCGCGGGTTGTTATCGCCGTTTGGTCGAATTACTGGTTGGCATCCCTTCAGTCGTTTACGGTTTTTGGGGCTTAACAACGCTGGCACCATTAATCGGTCGCCTGCATCCTCCCGGTGTCAGTCTATTGACCGGCATTGTGGTATTGACGTTAATGATTCTGCCGACCGTGGCATTAACTGTCGATGCCGCATTGGCGGCTGTGCCAGTCGCTTATGTGCGCGGCGCGGCTGCCTTGGGCTTATCGCGTTGGGGCTTAATCAGCGGCGTGGCCTTGCCCGCCGCGCGTTCGGGCATAACCGCAGGTATTATGCTGGCGGCAGGCAGAGCTATAGGCGAAACGATGGCCGTGTTAATGGTGGCAGGCAATGTTGTGCAACAACCGCACAGTGTTTTTGATTCGGTGCGCACACTGACAGCCAACATTGCTCTGGAAATGGCTTACGCAACGGGTGATCATCGCGCGGCATTGTTTGTCTCAGGCTTGGCTTTGATGTTAATAGTCTTGGCTTTAGTCGGGTTGGCGGAATTATTTTCTAAAGATCGCCAATATGTCTAAAAATACGTTAGCAACCCTGTTAATCTGGATGATAGCGCTGCTGGTAAGTGGTGTCTTTGCCTGGCTGCTGTCTGACATTCTTATCCACGGATTGACTCATTTATCCTGGTCGTTCCTCATTGAGATACCCCAAAATGCCGGTCGCTCCGGTGGCATCGGCCCTATTATTGTAGCGACGTCCTTCATTTTATTGGTGGCTATGGTAACGGCGACACCGCTTGGCCTGGCTACGGCGGTGTTATTGAGCGAATTTACCGGACAGGGTCGTCTATTTGGCCGTTTTGTCCGGCGTAGTCTGGATGTGCTGGCCGGTGTACCCTCCATCGTGTTCGGGCTGTTTGGTAATGCGTTTTTTTGTAGCTATCTGGGGCTGGGCTTTTCCATTTTGTCCGGCGGCCTGACGCTGGCTTGCATGGTCTTACCTATCTTGATTCGAACGGTTGAAGAAGGCTTGCAGGCAACACCCAATGAGTATCGACTGGCCGCTGCCGCTTTGGGCATGTCGCGCAGTGCGGCGCTATTTCATTTGCTACTACCGGCGGCAACGCCAGCGATAATTGCCGGTTTAATGTTAGGTATCGGACGGGCTGGCGCTGAAACCGCCGCGCTGATTTTTACCAGCGGTTATGTGGATCGACTGCCGGACTCGCTAATGGATTCAGGCAGGGCTTTGTCGGTACATATTTATGATCTGTCCATGAACGTCGCTGGCGGTGATACCAATGCTTACACATCCGCTCTAGTGTTGATCATCCTGTTATTAATCATCAACAGTATAGCCATGAGCCTGGCTAAACATTGGCAGCATAGGAGCGTCG
>JAYTJI010000267.1:0-2056 GCA_043731245.1 Methylococcaceae bacterium
TGGTATTTCCCGCAGCATTTGTCACGCCCACCATTTCAAAAAAGCACATGCCTTGATCCTTTTGCCTTATTTTTCTATTAAAAACAAACTCGCCAATCCTAGAAAAATAAAAAATCCCATTGAATCGGTAACAGCGGTGATTATAACGCTAGTACCCACTGCCGGGTCTTTACCAAATTTGTGCCTTAGCAGAGGAATGCCGAGACCAACCAGCACGGCAACCAACAGATTTATGAACATAGCAGTTGCCATCACAGCGGAAAGGGCTACGTCCCGGTAAAGCAGCATACTCAGCAGACCCATAATAAGCCCGATGAAGGTGCCGTTGATAACGGCAAGGGTCAGTTCTTTTTTTATCAACCGGCGTATGTTGCTTGGCGTTATTTGCCCCAATGCTAATGACCGGATAATCAGCATACTGGTTTGATTACCGGTGTTTCCACCCATTGCTGCGATAATCGGCATTAATGATGCCAATGCTACCAGTTGCAAAATAATATCTTCAAATACCCCAATGATACGCGTTGAAGCGAAGGCCGTGCCTATATTAATTAATAACCAGCCCCAACGGTTTCTGGCGCTTTTCCAGACACTGGAAAATAAATCCTCTTCTTCGCCAACGCCCGCTTGAATAAGCAGGTCTTCATCGGTTTTTTCACGGATAAAATCCAGTATATTATCGACGCAAAGCCGCCCCTGAAGCTTGCCCTCGTTATCGATAACCGGTGCGGAAATCAAGTCATATCGTTCAAAGGCGCGTGCCGCTTCGGCAGCTTCCTGATCAACCTGAAATCTAACAAAATCCGTCACCATCACATCGGCAACCTGCTGAGCAGGCAGATGCGTCAATAATCGCTGTAATGGCAATATGCCCTGGACTTTATCGTCGTGATCGACCACAAACAATTTATCGGTGTGACTGGGCAACTTGCCCAATTTGCGGATATAAGCGATGATGGCTTTTAGTGTGAGATCACTCCGTATAGTAATCATGCCAAAATCCATCAGTGCGCCGACCTGATTGTCCTGATAAGACAAAATAGCATTTAAGTGCTTGCGCTCTTTGCTATTCAAGGATCTGAGAATCTTGAGCATAGTTCTCTTGGGAATATCTGCTACAAGGTCGGCTATCTCATCAGTGTTTAACTTGCCGGCGACAGTTGCCAGCTCTTCCGCTGCCATACCTGAAATAAGCGTTTGCCGGACGGCATCCGATACCTCCAGCAAAACCTGTCCTTCATGGAGGGTTTTAATCGCATCCCATGCCGTCTGGCGTTGATCCAAAGGCAACGATTCGAGAATAAAGGCAATATCCGCCGGATGCAAAAGCGCAAATTTTTCCTGTAAGCGGGCTTGATGCTGATTTTGCAACATCGACTCAACCAGTTCATGATTGGCTGTAGGGCCTCTTTGAACCAGCGACTTTTCCAGCTGCTGTTTTTCCAGCAGGGTAATAACATCCTGTAGCTGATGCTCCAGGAACTGTGTGGAATTATTTTTTTCAGGAGTTTGCATAATACAGTGCTCTTTAAACGCTTAAAGATATTTTTTGATCTACTCCTGGAACAGATCAAACAGGTGCTAGTTCAGCGCCTCAACCAGATTTACTACCCTTCTTAAGCTTTAATCCTTAAGCCGGGTGGGCAATAGCTTTAGAGACTGTGAAAGTATTAGTGTGTGGAGTAAAAAATATGTTTTTTTATTCCGGTCTTAAGTAAAAAAAACCACTTGAAAAATGGCAAAATCGTTTTTAAGCCTGTTTTCAGAATACCTTCACAGTCTCTTTATCGTTTGCCCATAATTTACCGATAACAGCGGTGGTCAGAAAAGCGTCGCCTAAAGCGCCAACTGTGATGCCAGCCCTTCTGAACATTGAACCTTAAATCAACACCATATTATCCCGGTGTATCATTTCCGAATCATCCGCATAACCCAGAATTTTCTCGAACTCCGAACTGCTTTTCCCTGCTATTAATTGGGCGTCTATCTTGCCATAATTGATCAATCCACGCGCAACCTCTAAGCCGCTTTCGTCCTTGCAAGATACCAACTCACC